>CAZRAY010000018.1:0-34186 GCA_964598235.1 uncultured Piscirickettsiaceae bacterium | reverse complement strand
CGTTTCGCTGCGCTACTCTCTGCTTTCGGCGTCAAGTGAGCTTGGCGTTAGGCTTTTAAAAAGAAAGGCATTAAAATGATTGGAGCAGTATTATTCACATGGTTGCAAGGCGCCGACTTCTACCATGACTTACATAAACAAGCGGTAGATGCCTTGCCATCAGGAGAAGGTAAGAGCTGGATTGATTTAGGTTGTGGGCCAGGGCTTGTATCAAGACTAGCAGCAGAAAGACGATATGATGTAACGGGTGTTGATACAGATCACTCCATGATTAAGTCTGCCCGACGACTGAACAAATGGCATGGAACAAAAGCTAGTTTTGAAGTTGGCGATCTAACTTATTTAATAAATAAAAAAGCTAATGTTGTTTCAGCAGCATCACTACTCGCGGTGCTTGATGACAAAGAAGAAGCGCTAAATACAATGTGGGATAGTGTTTTACCAAAAGGTCACCTACTCATCATTGAGCCAACTGAGCTTATGAATCAAGAAAACGCTAAAAACATTATTAAAGCTGGATTACCAAAAAAGCGTATAAGCGGTTTAAAAATGTGGGCAAGGGCACGAGAAAACAGTGCGATAGACCCTGCCATATTTGATAGTATAAAAACGACAGATAAAACAATTTTAGAGTTATTAGGCGGGTTAGTTGAAGCACGAATATTTAAAAAACAAGCCTAACAAGTCGTTCAACCCGACCGTTATACCCCTAAAACAAATCCACCGGATCAATATCTAACGACCAACGGTGTTTTCTAGCTGCCGGTAAGCTGCTAATCGTCGGCAAAGCCTGATCTAATAAAATATGTAAGGCTTTTTTATGGGGTGTGAGCAATAGCAATTGTGCCCGATAGCGTCCGCCGCGACGTTCCATGACCGCTGGGACAGGGCCCATTAATGTGACGCTTTCTTGATTATATTGGCTTAGGATGTTTTTAATTTCCATCAATAAATCCATCGCTTCGCTGGCTTGTTTTGCTTCGGCTCTAATTAGGCAGATTTGACCACTAGGCGGCAAACTATCACGTTCGCGTTCTTTTAAAATGGCTTGGGCGGTCTCAAAATAACCTTGTTGTAATAAATTCTGCCAGAAGGGATTGTCTTTTTCATTGGTTTGAATATAGACCTCGCCTTTTTTCTTGCCGCGCCCTGCTCTGCCGGTGACTTGGGTAATCAATTGCGCCATAATTTCTGTGGCCCGAAAATCAATACTATATAAGCCCTGATCAGCATCCAATACTCCCACCAAGGTGATGTTATGAAAATCATGGCCTTTGGCGAGCATTTGGGTGCCGACTAAGATCATCGGTTTATCTTGATTGACGGTGTTAACCATGTCTTTAAAGGCATTGACGCGTTGAGTCGTATCTCGATCAATGCGTAAGATCTCGGTATCTGGAAATAAACTTTTTAAGCTGTCTGCTATTTGCTCTGTGCCGACGCCATAGGTGTTTAAATCTTCAGCCTTACACTCGGGGCATTTTGTAATCAATCGTTGGATGTGGCCACAATGGTGGCATTGTAGGCTATGTTTTTGTTTGTGAACGATGAGCCGGGCATCACAATCTGCACACGTCGCTTGCCAATGGCAGGCATGACACACCAATACAGGTGCAAATCCTCGGCGGTTAATGAAGAGTAATGCTTGGTTGCCTGCTGTAAGATGTTTTTTAATTGCTTCATAAAGTGTACTGGATAAACCATTTCTAGCGGTTGATTCGTGGCTGGCAACAAGATGTACTTTGGGTGGGGTGGCATTTCCGGCACGCTCTGTTAACTTGAGATGTTGATAATGTTGATTATTAACCTGGTGGAGGCTTTCTAGAGCAGGCGTGGCGCTGCCTAACACAATGGGGTGTTTATTACGTTTGGCGCGAATTAAAGCAATGTGTTTGGCATGATAACGTAGGCCGTCTTGTTGTTTATAGGCACTATCATGTTCTTCATCAATGATAATTAACCCTGGATTTTTAAGGGGGGTGAATATTGCAGAACGGGTACCAATTACCACACCGGCTAATCCTTCTCTGGCCAATAACCAGGCTTGTTTTCTCGCTTTATTGGATAAACGGGAATGTAATACAACGATGGGTGACTGTAAGCGTTGTTGAAAGCGAGAAATAAATTGGGGTGTTAGACTGATTTCAGGCACCAAGATTAATGCTTGTTTGCCCGTTGCAATTACTTTCTCAACAATATGAAGATAAACCTCTGTTTTGCCACTACCGGTTACCCCATCTAACAAAAAAGAGGTGAATTCTATCGAATTTAAAACGGCATCAACGGATATTTGTTGT
The DNA here is from genome assembly GCA_964598235.1 of uncultured Piscirickettsiaceae bacterium. GTDB lineage: Bacteria > Pseudomonadota > Gammaproteobacteria > Nitrosococcales > Methylophagaceae > UBA652. The sequence continues at coordinate 31,889 of CAZRAY010000018.1, read as the reverse complement.
TCTTTATTGAGTTTGGGTGCGAGTAAATCACTTTTAACAATTGACGGAATATCATCTTGATGGGTTTGTTTGATAATGTTTTTTTCTTGCAGTGTTTTTAAACTGGCTTGAGATTGCGGAATGGATTTAAGTAAGTCAGCATGGCTGATGCCCTTGGAAGATGATTTGAGAAGGGCTAAAATAGTATGTTGTTTTTTAGCATATGTACTGGGTTTATATTCCGTGTCTGTGATTGACCAAAACGGAATTTGTTGTAAAGCATCCTCTTCTCCACCTCGTAATGCTTTAGGCATGGCAGCATGAAAACATTCACCAATCGGATGATGATAATATTGGCTAATCCAGATAATAAGGTTAAACAATTCAGCTGGAATGGCAGAAATTCGATCAATACGTTTAATAATGGTTTTAAGCTTACTGGGATCAATATCGTTTGTATCCGTGTGTATCTCGACTACAACACCAACCAATTCTCGGGATCCAAATGGAACGAGTACACGGCATCCTTTCTCCCACTCTGAATTCTCTAATTCATCGAGATAATCAAATGTTTGCCTTAATGGGCAAGGAATAGCGATTTTTAAGCGTGTCATATAAATAGTATTTTATATTTTAAAGACTTTTATTGTTATGTTTATTCTCTGTTAGTAAATGGATAAGTCTATTAAATTTCTATAGATCAAAACTTTATAGTCTTATTTAAGGTCTATTAACTTATCGTTTAAGGGGTGTTTATCTGTTGATAACTTGGCATTTTATCCACAGGTTTTTTTATCCACAGTTTATACTAGCGATTATACAATGGCTTTACACAGGTTTTAAAAATGACAATTACTTCACTTATCGTTGCTATGGATCAAAATGGCTTAATTGGCCGAGATAATGATTTGCCGTGGCGTTTATCTGCAGACCTTAAGTATTTTAAACAAATTACAATGGGAAAGCCGATAATTATGGGCCGGAAAACCCATGAATCAATTGGCCGCCCATTACCGGGTCGGCAGAATATTGTTATCACAAGAGATGAAAGCTTTTTTGCAGAAGGCTGCACGATTGTATCTTCTATCCCGGGTGCCTTGCAGGCGGCAGGTGAGGTGGAAGAGGTGATGTTTATGGGGGGGGCATCGCTTTATGAGCAGGTGTTGCCACAAGTGAACCGCTTATATCTTACCCAAGTGCACGCTACATTAGCGGGTGATACTTGGTTTCCAGAATGGGATCCGAAAGAATGGACTGAGGTGAGTCGGGTAGATTATTTGGCAGATGAAAAGAATGCGTTTGATTATAGTTTTATTGTGTTAGAGCGTGATACAAAAAGTTAGTTTATCGTTTGTTTGTAATGTCTTTTTCAAGATTTTCAATTTGATCGAGAACCTGAATAAATTTAACACCAAAAGTGGTGACGATATATTCCACACGAGGAGGAGACTCGTTAAAAGAAATCCGCTCGAGAATATTAAATTCAATATTTTTTCGAAGACATTCATTAAGTACTTTAGTTGTTAATCCCTCAACACTTTTCACCATTTCTCCTGGCCGGTTAATGCCATTTGCGAGAAGTTGATAAACAGTAAGCGACCATTTACAACCAAAGATGGTCTCAACCATCCGTGCGCTCTGTTCGGAGGCTGATTTGCGTAAAAAATTTTTCTTTTTTATTTTCATTAAGATAGACCATAAAGTACCTAAGGAACCTATTTGTGCTTACTTTACAATAGATTGAGTAATTATATAATGTAATATTTATTATACCTAACAGAAGGAAATAAATATGAAAAATGAAAAAAAACCACTAGCATTAGTGCTTGGTGGCTCTAGTGGTATGGGGCTTGCTACAGCAGAAAAACTTATTGTTCGAGGGATAGATGTCGTCGTTGTGGGAAGTTCAATTACTAAATTGAGGCAGGCAGAGCAGGATCTTATAGGCACAGGGGATGGGAAGTTTGATATTTTCCAAGCGGATCTTTATAGACCCGAGGAAGTACAATCAGTTATTAACTTTGTGACGGATCATAATCGACATATTAAATATTTTGTAAATGCAGCGGGAAAATTTAATCCAACTCCCTTTCTTGACCATAATAAGCAAGACTATGATGCTTATTTAGATTTGAATCGCGCCGCGTTTTTTGTTTCTCAAGCAATTGCTAAAAACATGGTGGCATATGGAGGAGGGTCGATTGTTCATATTGGATCAATGTGGGCTAAACAAGCCATTAAAGCAACCCCTTCCTCTGCTTACTCAATGGCTAAAGCAGGATTGCACGCATTAACACAGCACATGGCGATGGAGTTGGCAGATGCTAATATTCGAGTGAATGCGGTTTCTCCAGCGGTTGTTAGAACTCCTATTTATGAGTCTTTTATTAATCCAAGTGAAATGGATGAGGCGCTGGCTTCTTTTAATGATTTTCATCCCATAGGAAGAATTGGTGAACCAGAAGATGTGGCAAATATCATTAGTTTTTTATTGGATGATGCTTCAAGCTGGGTAACAGGTGCTATTTGGGATGTGGATGGTGGTGTAATTGCTGGTAGAAATTGACACTTTAAGTATCTTATTTGTAAGGATTAAACCAGCTTCATTTTAATGGCAAGATGAGTGAGCTCAATATCACTGTTAACGTCTAATTTTCGCTTAATAATATAGTGGGAATTAGCCACCGTTTTAGGGCTGATATTAAGTGTTTCCGCAATTTCATTGCTTGATTTGGCGGCCACTAATAACATTAATATTTCAAATTCTCTTATGGTGAGCTGATCGAGATTAGAGGTGTCGTTTCCGGCTTTTTCGAGTGCGATGGCTTGTGCAATATCTGGGCTAAAGGTTTTTATCCCTCGTTGCACTTGATGAATCGCATGAATCAACACTTCCGGATCGCTACTTTTAGTAACAAAACCGTGTGCGCCGGCATTCATTGCTTGGGTGGCAATGCTCGGATTGAGGTGCATGCTAAACACGAGAATTTTGGCGGTTGGATCATATTGTTTGATGTGAGAGAGCGTTTCCAATCCACTTTGGCCAGGTAAAGAAATATCCATAATGGTGATGTTTGGCTGATGCGTTTGATAAAGAAGATAGGCTTCTTCCCCCGTTGAGGCTTCAGCAATAACGGTTAAACCGGTTTGTTTTTGTAATAAAGATCGATACCCTTCTCGCACCACTGCATGATCATCAACCAACATTATGTTAATCATGATCTCTCTCTATTTATAGGTAGGGTTATTTGGATTTGTAATCCGGTTGGTTGTTGTGGCTCAATAATAAATTGACCCCCTAAGGCGATAACACGTTCCCGCATGCCTAATAAACCAAAGCCCTTTGCATGATCGAAAGAATTGCTAGCGGCGACACCATTATCCGTAATAGAGAGGAAAACTTTATTTTCTGACTGTGTTAAAGATATTTCGGCCGTGGATGCTTGGGCATGTTTTTCAATATTGGTTAAACCTTCTTGGATAATACGATAAATATTGATGGGTAAAGGTTCTGGCAAGTTATCCACGTCCCCGTTGATCTTGGTTTGATACTGGGTTTTATTGTTCGATTTCCCTTCCCAACTCTGGATGAGGTTTTTTAGGCTGATGGTTAAGCCGAGCGTATCAATTTCAGCTGGCCGTAGTCGGGTTAGTATATTGCGAAGCTGCACCATCATTTGTTGTGAAATTTCTTTTATTTTGGTGGATTCTCTTAAGATGTTTTTGTTTAGACCAGTGTTTTGATTTATGGAGGAGGTGAGTGCGTTGATACCAGATAAACATTGGCCAAATTCATCATGTAATTCGCGGGCAATATAGCGATGTTCTTCCTCTTGAATATGGAGTAATTTAAAAGCCAGTTGTTGGTTTTCTAGGGTTGTTTTTTCTTGATTGATTGCAAGCTGATTAATGGCGTTTCCGGTGCGTCGCCATTCGTTAATATCAAAATTAGGTAGCCTTGTTGAGAGATCACCCGCCTGCATTTTTTCTAAGCCAGCAACAATGTCTTGGGCGGGTTTGAGGACCCGGTTAATCGTGAGGTAAACAAGACTACAGACAGCAATTAAACTAACAATAAGGACGCTGAGAATAGATTTTAGATTTTTCCATGCGCGCGAGATTTCAGTTTGTACATTGAGCGAAACGAATACCGTGCCATAGGTGAACACATTAAAATTAACATCTCGCGTTGCTTCATAATTTGGTTGGAACCATGCTTGATAAAGGGTGGAAAACCATGTTGGACTGGATTGGGTTGTTTTTTCATTATTGCAAGGGGGGCGTTCTTGGTGTCTGTTATTCGTAAATTGTATGCATGATCCTGGAATACCTTTCATTTCGTTCCACAGTGATTTGCTGGGGAAAGTGCTGGAAAGATCCAGTCGGGCGTGTTTTTCCAATAACTGGGAAAGGAGCTTTTTTTCAATTCGTTTACTGGTCTGTTGCGCCTCTTCTATCGCCTGTTTATCTGTTTGATAAAGCACATAGTAGGCACTAGCGAGCAGGCAAACTAAAGCGATCAACAGGATCCTTGTGAATAAGTGAATTTTAAGGTTCATGGTGTTGGTAGTGTAGGGCGCATAGGAGAAGATGAAAAGAAAAGTTTGTGACAGCGGGATATTTGCCCGATATTTTTAGGGGTGAATACGGTTACAATCTTTCTTGCAAATTTATATTTTTAGGAGCGTGAACAATGATTGGAATGTGGGGTGAATTAAGCCAAGACTACCTTTGGGTTTTTATGATAGCGACGACGGTGGCCTTTGCAGTGCCGATTTTCTTTTTCCCGATAACTTGGGCAAGGTTAATGCAGTGGGAAATACCTGAAGAAACGGATTTAACGGTGTATTTCGCGCGCTGTTTAGGATCTTTTGCGCTTGTACTTGAATATCTCTTGTATCAAGCCGTAACAACAGGCGTTGGGGAGGTCTTGGTTTTTCAGTTTTTGATTGGTTTATGTGGTTTCATGGTTTTATTACATATTTATGGCGCCATTAAACGCATACAACCGATAACAGAAACCTTAGAAATTGGCCTATGGGTGACGTTGTTATTTTTAAGTTTTGCTTTTTATCCAAACATGTGAAAATAGTGACCCTTAGATTTTCGGAGTTAATACCTAGTCTGGTTTTTAAATAACTTGAGAACCAGCATAAAAGTGATAGTATTTTCAATACCATTTATCAACCCAAACAAGGATTAAGATAATGAGTGATCTTTATGGTGAGACACACCGAGAGTTACAAGATGAGTTTGAAACGAGGCCATTAGCAGACAGGATGATTGACACCATTGTATCTTCAGAAATTAGTGAAGATGCGCAAGGGTTTATTGAGAGTCGGCCGATGTTTTTCTTATCAACCGTTGATAAATATGGGCAACCGACGACCTCTTATAAAGGTGGCGCGCCTGGCTTTGTGAAGGTAGTGGATGAAACAACGATTGCGTTTCCTTCTTATGATGGCAACGGTATGTTTTATTCGATGGGAAATATTCGAGAAACGGCGAAAGTGGGCATTTTATTTATTGATTTTGAAACCCCGCAACGCGTTCGCTTTCACGGTACGGCAACCGTTTCAAAAGACGACCCCTTAATGGCTGAATATAAAGAGGCGGAGTTGATCGTTCGCGTTAAGCTGAGCAAAATGTGGATTAATTGCCCGCGCTATATTCATAAATATGAATTAAAAGAATATTCGAAATATGTGCCTTGTGAAACAAAAGAGACGCCTTTTGCTGGTTGGAAACGTGTTGATTTAATGCAGGGTGCACTCGCCCCAAAAGATGTGGATCGGCCTGAACAAGAAGGCGGTATCATTACCATTGAAGAATGGCTGGGAGATGTGCAGAAAGGGGACGGCTGATGAATGTTTTATTGGTGACGGCGGGTTATTCTATTTTTGATGCTAAGGGCCAGTTAAATGGGTTTTTGGCCTATATGACAGAAAAAGATCTGAGTAAAAAAGGCCATACGGTAAAGATATCGGATGTGGTGAAAGACACATGGGATGTGGATAGAGAAGTGGCAAAGCTGCTGTGGGCGGATACGATTATTTATATTATGCCGATTATGTGGTTTAACATGCCGGCGCCGATGGTGAAATGGTTGGCTGAGGTGTTGCTTTACAAAAAAACCTTTGTGATCACCGAGGAATATGGCGAGGGCGGTCAGCTTTCTGCCGATAAATTTATGATTGTGGCAACATCTAACCTAAAAAGCAGTGATTTGGGAAAGGGCTTTGTATTGAAAAATGCGCCGCATATTGATGATGTGTTGCAGCCATTGATTATGACGAATCATTATTTAAGCCTTCGAGATCAAATTCCGACCTTTCATGCTGGTGACGTGGTGGCCGGCGACACGAGTGGGATTGAAGCGGCTTATCAGAAACATCTTGATACACACTTTAATTAACTTTTAAGCGGATTAAACAATGAGCGAACAACAGAAATTAAATAGCGCACGCGAACAAGCATTAAAAATGGAAGCCTTGGTAAATGAGGTGGTGGTGGGCCAAGAAGAGGCGGTTAGGCTGATTTTAATTGCGTTGCATGCCCGCGGCCATGTGTTGTTGGAAGGCGGGGTTGGGGTGGGCAAAACCACGCTATTACGGGCCTTTTCAAAAGCCCTCGGTGGTGGTTTTGGTCGGGTGGAAGGCAGTGTGGACATGATGCCGAATGACTTACTTTATCGCACCTGGATTGATGGGAAAGGAAGGCCGGTTATTGATCCTGGCCCTTTGGTGGCGAATAGTGAAGACATGGCGGTGTTTTTCTTTAATGAAATTAATCGCGCGCGGCCACAGGTGCAGGCTTTATTATTACGGGTAATGGCAGAACGCACAGCGGATGCCTTTGGTAAGGAATATTTGTTCCCCCATATGGTGGTGTTTGCCGATCGAAACCGGGTAGAAAAGGAAGAAACTTTTGAATTGAGTGCGGCGGCTCGTGATCGGTTTTTATTCGAAATTGGGATTGAACGCCCTTCTGATCCGGCCCAGCGACGTGACCTTATTTTTAATACGGCTTTTCATAATGTGGAGACGTTGCTCAGCGGGTTGAAAGATCCAGTATTAGAATTTACGGATCTGAATGATTTGGATCGTTTAATCCAGAATACTATTAAAGTCTCGCCAGAAATTGAGAATTATGTGGTGAGTTTGTGGAATGCAACCTGGGATCCACAAGCGGCAGGCATTGATTTAGATGATGTGTATATGGAGGATTTAGTGGTGGCGGGTGCGAGTGTGCGCGGGATGTCGTCAATGGTGCGGGCGGCGAAAGTAACGGCTTGGCTCGAGGGTCGAGACCACGTGTTGCCAGATGATATTCATACTATTTTATTGCCCACATTAAGCCATCGCGTGTTTTTATCGCCAGTCTATGAAGGGCGGCGAGAAACGATTATGCCGATGTTTACAAAAGCGTTACGCAATAACATCCCGACACCCTAATCACTGATGGCAAAGCGTCAGCGTGAATTAGCGAAGCTGGATGAATTCGAGTATCGATTCTCGCATCCTGTTACTGGTTATGTGCCGGGAGCCCATCGGAGTAAGTCGATTGGTACAGGCGATCATTTCGCCGCGTATGCTAATTTATTAGAACACCCGGAGTTACGAAATTTAGATGTGCGCGCGAGTGTGCGTGAAAGCTTGGGGCAAACACCTTATCGTTGGTTGGTGCGCCGATACCAACAGCGGTCGGTGATTACCTTATCAGTATTGGGGGATGTGTCTGTCTCGGTGATGTCATCGGAGGGGAAGGCGCGGTTAACTGCCTTGATGCAGTTAGTGGCAAATTCAGCGGTAAGCTTGGGCGATCGGTTTGCTTTTACGGGCTTTGATTCGGCTTGGCGGAAAGAGCTGACAATTATGCCAACCAAGCAACGCGGTTTGGTGCGGGACTTTCCCGAGAAACTAACGCATTTATCTCGGCCGGCTTCGCCAGGTGTCGCGGGCATCATGGATGCGATTTCGATAATTTCTCAACAACCGGGCATCGTGTTTTGGGTGTCAGATTTCTGTTTTGATATTGCCGAGACAGAAAAAGCCTTACGCGCACTATCACATCATATGGTGATCCCCATCGTGTGGCAAAACCCCGCGGCGGTTGATATGCCATCGCAAGCTGGTTGGACTGAGGTGATTGATTCGGAAACGGGTGCACGACGCAGTTTGTGGATGCGGAAAAAATTTAAAGCTCGCTGGCAGCAAAGCAGAGACGATCATTTTACCGAATTAGAAGGCTGCTTTAGCCGATATCGATTAAAACCGTTGTTTATAGAGGGTGAAATTAGTGGTGAGCAATTAACCGAATATTTTTCGGGCATTTACAGGAATTCAAGTTATGTTAAAAAATAAAGCCAGGTTAAAAAACAAAGTAAGCACTTACTTGTTTGTTATGCTTTTTATGGCAAGCACCACCGTTTATTCGGCAGAAATAAAATCTGTCACGGTCAGTGTTGACAGGGCATGGGGCTTATTACTGGGCGATGAGATTATTGTTACCGCTGAATTGCCAGACACACGGCGCTCAGATCTAGATGAAGAAAGCCTGCCTGCGATTAGCCAGCGGCAAGGGTTTTGGTTGGTGTTAAGAGATATTCAGTTTAAGGAGACAGCAGATAACCTCAGCATGATGCTACATTATCAGGTGGTGAACACGGGTAATAAATCGCAACAAGTAAGCACCCCCGAATTTTCGGTTCGGAAAATAGATAATGCTTGGATCGCTGTGCCGAGCGTACCTTTAATGTTAAGCGCAATGTTGCCCGCGGAATTAGCAGCAGACAGCGCGGCAACAACACTGCGATCAGATCACAAAGCGCCCCTTTTTGATACAGTAACGTTGCGCAAGAAAACACTATTTTGGGCGGGCTTAGCAGGGCTTAGCTTCCTGCTGTCAATGTTTTGGCACTTTGCTTGGCGTAAGCAACATCGACAACCGTTTGAGCAAGCTTTAATTCAGTTGCGAAAAATAAAAGGCAATGATACGCCTGCATTAAGTGCGGCCGCGCGGGCATTGCATGAAGCTTTTAACCGCACTGCGGGGGAAACGATAGTGCAAAGTACGGTGGCGAATTTGTTGGCGAGCAACACCAGATTAAATGCACACGCTGAGCAGATAGAACAATTTTACAGCGCATCCTCCGCTTTCTTTTTTAACCCAGATGCGGAGACTAATTTAAACCAAGAAAATATTTTATCGCTGGCGAAGTCTTGTCGTAATGTCGAGAGGCTAGCATGAGTTTAGGGGGGTTACATTGGTCATTACCTTGGCTATTATTTTTATTGCCCTTGAGTTTATTGCCTTGGTGGACACATCGGCAAGAGCATGTGGTGGCGTGGGTACGGTTTGTGCCTGTCGATCCCTTATCTCGTATGATAGGGTTGTTGCTTAAGAGCCTAGCCTCGCTGGCGATTGCAGCGCTTGTTTTCGCTTTTGCAGGGCCTTATTTTCCTGAAAAACAAGTTGAACGTATTGGGGAGGGGGCGGAGATTGTGTTGTTGCTCGATCGTAGCCGAAGTATGGATGATCCCTTTGCGGGCAGTGTTAAAACGGTGCAGACTGGGCTTGTAACGCCAGGCCGGGAAAATAGTAAACGACGGATGGCGGGTCGATTTTTAAATGAATTTATCCAAAAACGACCCGATGATCGCTTTGGTTTCGTTTTATTTAGTTCGGAGGCTTTTGATTTATTGCCATTAACGTATAGCAAGGCAGCGATATCAGCGACGGTGGCGGCGAGTATGTTGGGTAAGGGGTTATCGGACACAAATATTACCAAGGCGCTTGAGGCCGCGGCAAAAATGTTTGAAGGGCAGGCTTATCGTGGGGCGCGAATTGTGTTGTTAGTATCCGATGGTGGATCGTCGGAGCTAGATAATGCAACAAAAGATCGCATCACCAACCTGTATAAAAAACAAAGCTTAACGGTTTATTGGATTTATTTGCAATCTCGAAAAGGGATGTCGCTGGATGTAAAGCCGGGTGATTCTCCATTATGGAAAGATGTGCCAGAGCGTAATTTGCATGAGTTTTTTAAGGGGTCTAAATTGCCCTATCGTGCATTTGAAGCCTCAACGTTGGAAGAATTTAATACGGCCTTGGATGAGATTAATGAGCAGCAATATCAAACGTTAGTGGTCACAGAAACGATACCGAAAGAAAATAAAAGCAAACCCTTTTTTATCGTGGCGTTGCTGGCATTATTGCTGTTGTTATTGTCACAAATATATACCGTTTGGGGAGTGAGGTTGGCGCATGGATAAATTACTGCGAAGAGGAAATAGCATTATATTATTGGTGGGCATTATCAGCCTGGTAATGGCGTGCATTTCAGGATTTAGAGGGTGGCAGCAAGCTAATATTAATGATTACATTAACGGTAAAATAGAGAAGATAGAATCGACGCATCCACATGTTAGGTTTCATCAAGCGACATTAGCTGAGGCGGAAGAGGACCGGCAAAAAGCACGGGATATTTATACGATTTTAGGGACAGAAAACGACAGACAATTGCGCGGCTCAGCTTATTATAATCGTGGTAATGTGAATTTAAATTACGCTTTAATTCTGCCAGAAAACCATCCTAAACGCCTACCGCTAGTTGAGTTGGCAAAACAAGATTATCGTACGGCACTGCGTTTCACACCCAACACATGGGAAATCCGATATAACCTTGCCTTGGCGTTGCGCCAAATTCCAGAAGGACCGGTGGATCTATCACAAAATCCGAAAGGCGCGCCTATAGAACAAGATCGGCAGATCGAAACTGTTGATTTTACCAGCGAGCTGCCATGAGTTTTTTAATGCTAAGCCGTGCTTATTTAACCGCTGTTTTATTGGGGCTGGCGGCTTTATTCGCTGGCTTAGCAATCTGGCTACCACCGATTGATAAAGAGTCAGAAGTCATGGATGTGATGTTTGTGATTGATATTACCCAGAGTATGAATGTGGAGGATGTGGTGTATCAAGCACAAAAAGTTAATCGGATTGACTGGTCAACCTCAATGGTGCATGAGGCTTTGCAAGAAATGGATTGTGGCTCACGGGCAGGCTTAGGTATTTTTAGTGAATATCGCAGTTTGATTTTGATTAATCCGGTTGAGGTGTGTGAAAATTATGATGTGTTAGTGCAGGCGCTGACTCGGATTGATGGCCCAATGGCGTGGGCGCAAGCCAGTGAGGTGTCGAAAGCCCTTTTTTCCTTAATTAAGAACGTGCGTAAAATAAAGCCGTCTCCGGCTATTGTATTTTTAACGGATGGACATGAATCGCCACCGCTGCATGAAACTATTCGCCCTAGGTTTGTAGGCACACCAGGTGCGGTGCCAGGGGTGTTGGTCGGTGTAGGCGGCGATGAACTGCTGCCAATTCCTAGGCGCGATAAGCATGGTGATGTGATTGGGGTGTGGGAGGTGAAGGATGTATTGCATCATGATGTGTATGTTTCCAGTCGGTTTAATATGCCTGGCGCGGAAAAACAGGTGGCTAAAACCGAGCATTTATCTTCGCAAAAACGTGCACATTTACAGGGCCTAGCGGGCATCGCGGGAATGGATTACATTAGCGATGTATTGCAAGCAAAAGCGATAATTTCTGCGGTTAAAAAGGTCGCAAATACACGCCCTCAAATTGTAAAATATAGTCTTGCACCCTGGTTTTCGCTGGCGGCATTGTGTTTACTGGTGTGGGTGTATTATCCTAAGCGAAATAAATCCATACGATAAGAGCACCAAAATGAGTGAAAATAACCGACAACCCAGCCAACAAGATCTACAACCCCTGCTTCAAGCCTATCAAACTGGCCAACTAGCAGAAGCAGAAAAAGTAGGCATTGGGATACTAAAAAAATTCCCCAATAGTTTTATGGTGCATAATGTATTGGGTAGTATTTATGGTGGCCAAGGTAAGATAAAACAAGCGGTTAAAAGTTTTCAAAAAGCCTTAATGATCGATCCAACGGTCGCAGAACTACATTTAAATGTGGGTATGCTGCTCGATCAATTAGACCAGAAAAAAGAAGCCATTACCAGCTATCGAAAGGCGGTTAAACTCAAACCTGCACTGACCGACGGGCATTATAATCTTGGCATCACCCTGCAAGCGCAAGGTGAGCTGGAGAGCGCGGCAGACAGTTATCGCAGTGCGATTAATAATGAACCCGGCTTCTTTGAAGCACATACAAATTTAGGCACCATTTTACAAGCACAGGGCGATCTTGCTGGCGCGGTAGAAAGCTATCAAAAGGCCCTTGCCATTACAACCGATGCCCTCACTTATTACAGCCTAGGCACTGCCCTAAAAAACCAAGGCGATCTCGAACAAGCCGCGATTGCTTTTCAACAAGCCATTGCGATACAGTCGGATTATGCAGATGCTTATAGTAGCTTGGGTGCTGTGCGCCGTGAGCAGTCTCAATTTGATGAAGCAGTGCAAAGCTATCAACGCGCGATTGAATTGGCGGCAGACCATCCTGAAGCGAATTATAATTTTGCTGTGTTGCTATACGATATGGGCAACTTAGAAAAAGCCTTGCAGCATTTTGCTCGTTCGCAATTCCATGATTGGCAAGAACGTTCGCTTTATTGTCTGTATAAAAGCGAAGTGTTTGAAGATTTTGAAGGTCATATGGCGGAGTTGATTAAGAAAAAACATACCTCGCCCTTCTTAGCCACCCTCTCCTCTCATTATTCACTTAATTTTGGTAAACCGGACCCTTATTCCTTCTGCAAACGTCCGCTTGATGCCGTATTTCATATCCAGATTCCAGAGTTGAAAGGCGACAGCCCATTATTAACAGCCTTATTGCATGATATTGAAACCGTAGACATTGCTGAAAAACAGCAAGGCCGCTTACATTATGGTAAGCAATCGGCGGGTAACTTATTCAAGCGGCCAGAAGCCTCATTTAGGAAGCTTGGTGAAGTGATGAAAGGCGTTATTGCCCAGTATCGCGATACGTTAGTTGCCCAAGAGCCCGATTGTGAATTTGCCAAACAGTTTCCCAAAGATGGTGAAATTGAATTTAGCAGCTCATGGTATGTGCGGATGGAAAAAGGTGGCCACCTGACTTCTCATATCCATGAAGAAGGCTGGGTGAGTGGTGCAATCTATTTAGCGCTGCCAGCAGGCCGAACAGGGGATGAAGGCAGCATCGAAGCCAGCATGCATGGCGATGACTATCCCAAGCGGCATGATAACTTCCCGACGACAACCATCGCGCCCGAAGTGGGTGATACGGTGATGTTCCCCTCCTCCGTTTTCCACCGCACAATCCCTTTCTCAACGGATGAGTTACGGATTTGTATTGCCTTTGATGTGAAGCCTGTGGTGGGTTAGGATTTTACGGCGTACATGTCGCCATTCCAATACCAAGCGCTGTTGGTGAGAGCTTATGACCCGCATACCATAATAATAATTTGCCTTGGTTAAGGTATATAGCTGGTGAGCGTACTTCCGTTTGAGTCCAAACCGACTCTGTAAAATCAATAATTTCTTTATCGTCTTGCTGCCAGCCATTAATCCCATTTTCAGAAACGGCATGATGAATTTTCTGTTGGCTAAAAAGGCGGTCAGAAGCGTCTGTGCGTACGACATCGAAGAACAGGTGCATTTTATTATTTAATACCGCAGCATGGGGCGTTGAATAACCCTTATAGTAGTCTGGCTGGCCTCTAGGATATAAGTTTTGATTCGGCTGTAAAACAGATTGGGGCTGGGTCCAGTTAATTCCATCATGGGATTGGATAAGGCCAATTACTTGTAGGGTTGTTCCTACGGATGTATTTCCGCCAATCGCTGTAAAATATAAATAAATCATGTTGTTAAATACAACGGGAGCAGGCTCTCCAACTAGAAATTGATGAAAATCAAGATTTACGGGACCAAAAGGATCAGATGGTGCCAGGAGAAATGATGGATCTTTCTGCCAATTGACGCCATCAGGAGATATCGCGTGACCGATCTTGAAATCTCTGCTATTTGTATAATCGCTATAACCTGTCCAGAACATATGGTAGGTGTCTGCTAACTTTATAACAGCAGGTGTTTCTACGCTCTGGCTGTCCCATTGGCCTTCGCTTTTTTGTAGCACCGGTATTGCAGGATCGGGATGCCAATTTTTGCCATCGTTAGAGGCGAGCCGATAAATTTTTATATCGTGATTAAAATTGTCATCAGACGATACATACATATAGTAGGTGTCGGCTTCTTTAATGATGTGTGGATCATTCCAGGTTGTTTTTTTTAGGGAAAGAGGGGAGGAAAAATCGCCAGAGGTGATAATTGGGTTTTCGGTGTCGGAAATAAAACAATCTGGAGAAAAATTGGGGGAGATACGAGCGGCGGGCTCGGAGCCAGTGGTCAGTGTTTCACCACGGCAAGAGGATAGCGCGAACAGACAGCAAATTGATAGCGTTAAGCTTGATAGAGGCTGCTTGTTCATGACTTTGTTATCAAAATATTTTCCATAACGAGGTATTCCAAATCAGATCCATAAAACATATTCAATGCGTCGGTTGGGCTGCACACCATCGGCTCGCCGCGGCGGTTGAGGGAGGTATTCAGTAAAACGCCATTGCCCGTGCGTTTTTCCATTGCTTGGAGTAAGGCATAGTAACGTGGGTTGGTGGCTTTAGTGACAATCTGTGCACGCGCGGTGCCATCTTCATGCACGACTTCAGGAATGCGTTTTTTCCAGCTGTCGTTCACATCAAAAGTGAAGGTCATATAGGGGCTAGGGTGATCGGTTTGCAGGATCTCTTCTGCCACGGTGTCTAAAATACTGGGGCAGAAAGGACGCCAGCGCTCGCGATATTTGATTTGGGCATTGATGCGATCTGCCACACCCTTATGATTCGGGCTACCGAGAATACTGCGATTGCCAAGCGCGCGCGGGCCAAACTCTAAGCGACCTTGGAACCATGAAATAGGATTGCCGTCATTGAGAATATCAGCGGTTTGTTCGATCACATTATCAAGCCGTTGCCATTGCACCTTTTCAGGATATTGCTCACAGGCTGCAATACATTGTTCGGTGGTATACGATGGGCCGAGGTAGACATGTTCCATTTTCTCAACAGGCACGCCCGCCATTTCAGAGGCATAACTGGCTGCGCCAATCGCAGTGCCCGCATCGCTGGCGGCAGGCTGTACAAACAGTTCTTTGACATGCGGCATAGCGATGATCCGCTGGTTGAGTTTGACGTTTAACGCCACCCCGCCCGCAAAGCATACTTTGCCCGTTTCTCGGATAATATCACCAAGATAGAACTCAATTAGGTGCAAAGCCGTCTTTTCAAGTAAATTCTGGATGCTGGCGGCATAGTCAATATAGGGATCATCTATTTCATCGCCCGCTCGCATTGGACCGAGCCAATCAATTAATGCTTGGCTGAAAAAATAGCCTTTTCCGTCTTTTTTATAGCGACGTAGGCCGACCGTGTTGACGAGCTTGGTGTTGATTTTAAACTCGCCATTCTGGCAGTCAATTAGCCGGGAGAAATCAAAGCGATTGGGATCGCCATAAGGCGCCATACCCATGACTTTAAATTCACCATCGAGCATTTCAAAGCCCAATAATTCAGTAAGCGCACCATACATGCCGCCTAATGAATCAGGATCATAAAATTCTTTTATCTTATGAATTTTGCCATGCTCACCATAACCAAAAAAGGTGGTGGCATATTCGCCTTTCCCATCAATGCCAATAATGGCGGTTTTTTCCTTAAAGCCACTCAAATGATAGGCACTGCTGGCATGCGCCAAATGATGCTCAACGGGTACAAATTTAACGCGATCGGCACCAATGCCGACATCATCTAACAATTTCATCACATTTCGGTGATTCCGCCAATAACGACGATTGCCGCTGAAAAGCGCTGTTAATGCCCGATCTGGGGCATACCAATGTCGCTTAGCATAATGCCAGCGCGCAGGGGATTTGAGCCCTATTTCAGCATAAGGGAAGGCAACCATATCAACTTGTTCAGGTGTAATCCCCGCTTGCGCCAAACAGAATTTAGTCGCTTCATAGGCCATTTTTCCTTTGGCATGTTTATCGCGAATAAAACGTTCTTCTTCTGCCGCAGCAATAAGCTTGCCATCAACATAGATTGCAGCGGAAGCATCGTGATTTATGGCGCCTGAAAGACCTAATACGATCATGGGATATTCTTTTACTGTAATTAAAGGTGATTAGTATACCAAGAGGTTGCTGTTAAAGGGGATGGAGTTATTCATAATAATATTGATCATCTAGTAAAGATTGGAAGATAAAGGGTCGCATTTTTATTGTTAAAGCCTCACTTTCCGTGGGCTTATCGTCTAGCCCTGTGGTTAAGTTGTGGTGTTGTGTGGTTGTTTTAAATGGGACAACCAGTTTACCAAAGTCATTAATTAAACCAAGATCACTCCAACTTGCCACAATAATATTGCGGTTCTCGATTGGAGTTGATAAATCAATACCTAAGCTATAGTCTTTAACCGGATTTTCTACACCTAAGCGGCTTAAAATGGTTGTGGAAACATCCATATGGCTGGTGCGCTCCGTAATCGTTCTCGGAGAGCTATCTGGTAGCCAAATGATCATTGGTACTCGAACCTGCCAATCAGTGAAAGCGGAATTATGCCCCCAGCGTTCTCGTTCCATAAATTCTTCACCGTGATCTCCCGTGATAATAATCATTGTATTATCAATATCGTCAGATTCTTTGAGCGTATCGATAATGCGTTGAAGTTGGATATCAATCCCTTTAGCTGCGTTTTCATAACGCGCTTTCATGCCTTCAATTTGGGGAGCAAGCTCTTTTCGAGATAGGCCCGCGTAGTCCAAGGTTTTCAAGTAATCTTCTCGCACAATAGCATTATCCGGAAAGGAATAGCGGGCATGGGTGGCCTCATAAAAGAGGAAGCCGTAAAAAGGTTTCGATTTATCTCGGTTTTCGATATCTTGGATCAATGCAGAGGTGTTAGCTTGATCGCGACGCCAAGGTTCGCCAGTATTATTTTCTGTTAGATTTTCAGAAGGAATTTGGCTAAAAAGGGTTTTATCAAATTCTGGATAGCTAAATCGTGCGCTGGTATATATAAAATATTGATAACGATACTCATTGAGTACATCAAACAAAAGAGGGCCACGTTGTTGCCTCAAGAAAGCGTCCCAATAATTACCATAAAGACCATAAAACAAGGAAAAAAGGCCTTGGCGCGTGCCATTGCCGCCAGAATAATGTTGTGTAAAATGCCACGCTTCTGTCGAAAAGTTCACCATGTTTGGCATAACTTCGGGAGATAAGAGATCCCAGCGCATAGACTCTGAAATCAGCATAATTATATTAAAAGGCTTTTCTTTTTTTGTCAGGCTAAGAGGGTGTTTTGGGTAGTTAAGCTTAGATTTGGATTGCGATAGTTTAACTTGAGATGTTTTTTTAACGTCCACGCCAATTTTTTTGAGGAAGGAGTTCATACTCATAGGCTGGTATAAAAACAATGCATCGCCGCGATCTAGGATAGGTCCGTAAAGACTGGCCTTGCTATAACCATACAGACCTCTCTCTGCGAAGGAAGCGAGAAAGAAAAAGAAAATAATTTTAGCTGGTGAAAGGGTTAGAGAAGTCACTTTTTTTGCTAAAATCAATGCTAAAAGATGTACAGAGATAAGGGAAGCAATATAGCTCAGCGTTACTAAAATATTTGTCTGGTCGGCGCCTAGTGATTCAATGCCTCCAGGGGTTGTAAGTAAGTTCCACACAAAACTATTAAAATGAAACGCATAAAGATCAAATAAATGTGAGTCTATAAAAATAATGGCATGACCTAAAGCCGAAATAAGAATAGCAATATTTATGGCAATTGATCGCCAACGCTGTAAAAGCCAATAACTGATAATAGCGGGTGCTTGATACATCGCGCCATAGGTCGTTAACACTAAGAAGGTGTGAATTTGATCTCGCAGTGTATCGTTTGGTATTTCAATGAGAAAATGGCTGCTTAAAAAGACACTAAAAAGCCAAGTACAAATAAAATATACAGCCATATTAACGTTTCTAATCATGCATATTCTCAAATTTAAAGTTATTTAATTACAAGTTTGCTTTTTTCTTTCGCCGGTTTTTAGTTTTTACTTTCTCCGCAATCTTGTTGACAATTCTTTTAGAACGTTTGGATAGTTTTGGCTCAGCCATATAACAACGAAGCAAAAAAAGGCGATGTCGCGTAGACCACTCACTTTCAGCGTGTCGATGTAAGGTGTTGAGATCTCTTAGCATTGCTTTTTGTCTCGAAAATCGCCGTTTCATTTTTTCTAAGTCAATGATTTTTACTTGCCATCGGCCATTCTCTTTTTTTACAAAAATATGCTTCGGAAAAAAGCAATTATGTTGAAAGTTATGTGCATGCATGGAACGCATGATATCTGCAATCGCAGACAGCAAATCGTAGCGGCAGGTTCTATTTTTGATTTGTTTCAATAAAGCGGGGGATGATAAAGACACATAACCGGTAAGTTCTTCGGTTATTAAAATGGCTTGATGATCTTTTCCTGCAATTTTTTGGGCGAAATAGACGGCGGTTACCGTCGGGATGTTGTGCTGTGTTAGCTGGGCAATATTATGGTGTTCTTTTTCTAAGGTTGTGATGCCTGAAATCGGGTGTCGCCATGTTCGGCTACGGTGGTTTTCTTGCCGCTTAAGAAATAATCCCACGCTTCCTTGACCAGGAATGTTGATTTCAATGCGAGAGACGCCGCTCCAGCCACCACGACGAATATTGGGAGGCTCGAACCAGTCAGCATCCAGCGTCCACAAAGCATCGAAACAATTTAAACCCTGTTCTTTTAGGGCGGACTGCCAGTTGGGATGCACATAATCTTGCATGGCTAGCAGCGCTTACTTTTTTTAAGAATATAAGTTCGCCACATCGAAAAAAAGGGCATAAAATCAAGCTTTGCTTCAACAGAGAGTCCTAATGAGGCAAATTCCGATTCGATCTGTTTGGCTGGGATCACAAACCTGTTTTGATATGCTCTTTTGCCTCTTCGTGCCTCGAGCCTTTTTCGCCGCCAAGACTTTACGTTGCCATCTACCCATAAGGAAATAATAATCGTTGAACTTGTAACGCGCTGTAGCTCGGTTAGTAATTTGAGGCGATCTTCATGCTCTCCAATGTGGTGTATGAGACGAATACAAAACACGGTATCAGTAAAATTATCGGGAACAGGTAATGCGAAGGCTGATCCTTGGAAGGCGTTGATACGCTGTACTATTTCTGCTGGCCGGTGCTGTAAGGCGGTATCAATCATGTTTTGGCTATAGTCGCAGGCATGAATTGTGCGATCGGGTTGTTTAGCTAATAACGCCCAAAAGCGACCTGTACCACAAGGAATATCGAGGACATTTTTTGGGTTGTCTGCTAAGGCTAATGCTTTTTCAGCAATACAATGGTCTCGCCAGTTTGATAATTTGCGCCAAAAACCATCATTGTGTTTTTCAAAATAGTCTTTTGCGTGTGTTGCGCTATATTTGTTAGAAAAGGGCAGAGAAGGTTGTGCGGGATTTTTTTTCATGTATAAAACAGGCCGAATTAATGTTAATAAAAGAAAACCCAGTATAGAGGTGGAAGCTTAAAATAATCTTAACCAGAGGAATAAACAATCTTGCCGTTAACCAAGGTATAAATAATACTAGAATTCAGCGCCCAACCGGTAAAAGGGCTATTTTTGCCGGCGCTAATAAAGTGTTGTGGTTGGCATGTTGCCTCTATATCGCTTGCAAAGATGCAAAGATCAGCAGACGCATGAAGGCCGAGATGACCGGTATCAATGCCTAATATTTTGGCAGGATTAATCGTTAAATTAGCGATGGCCTGGTTGAGCGGGAGGATCTTGTCATCGACTAATTTGAGGGTGAGTGGCAATAAGGTTTCTAGCCCTGAGATCCCGGGCTGGCTTTCTGCAAACGGGCCGAGCTTGTCATCGGCATCCAGGGGTTTGTGGCTTGCGGTAATGGCGGTGATGGCGCCCTCTTTCACTGCTTGGCGGAGGCTATCGCGATCCCGCAAGCTACGAAGCGGCGGCTGCACATGGCAGAGCGCATCATAATTATTGATATCATGTTCTGTTAAATGTAGGTGATGCAAGGTTACATCAGCGGAGACGTCAATGCCGCGAGTTTGGGCATTTTTGATCATGTCAACACCCGTTTTTGACGTGATGTGATGAAAGTGAGCGCTTACACCTGTTTGCTCTATTAGTAATAGGTCTCTTGCTAAGGCAATGGTTTCACTGGTTTCAGGAATACCGGTTAACCCGAGGCGAACACTGACTTGGCCTTCATGCATACAGCCGGCGGTGTGTAACCAAGGATCGGCGGGGTTGATAAAAACGGTGAAGTTAAGCGAGGCAGCATACTCCATTGCGCGACGCTGAATTAGGGTGTTTTTAATTGGGCTGAGGGCATTGCTTACCCCGAGGCACCCCGCGGATTGTAAGCGTGCCATTTCGGATAAGTGTTGGCCTTGTAAGCCTTGGGTTAATGCACCGATGGTGTGAATATTGCACAAATTTGTTTGTTGGCGGCGGCGATCAATCAATTCAACAACGGCGGTGGCATCAACCACGGGATCCGTGTCAGGCGGAATACACAGGGTGGTAATCCCTCCTTTCACTGCTGCGGCTGCTTCGGAGCCGATTGTGGCGGCATATTCTTGACCCGGTTCGCGTAGGCGTGCACAGAGATCAACGATTCCAGGGATAACGGTGAGTCCTGTCGCGTCAATCGTTTTATCGGCGATAAATCCGGCGGGGGCATCATCAATACCCACAATAATGCCGTCGGCAATAAAGAGGTGATGCTGGCCTTCGCGTTGATTGGCGGGGTCGATCAGATGACCGTTTAAAATTTCTAGCTTCATGTGTTATTGGTATTAGTTTGCATGGGAGCCCAGCGTCATGGCCATCACCGCCATGCGGATGGAAATACCATGGGTGACTTGCTCTAAGATAACCGATTGCGGGCCATCGGCAACGTCAGAGGCGATTTCAACCCCCCGGTTAATGGGCCCAGGATGCATAACAATAGCATCGGTGGCGGCGAGTGCGAGGCGCTCATTCGTGAGCCCATAGCGGCTGAAAAATTCGCGTTGGCTTGGGATCAAGGCGCCATCCATGCGTTCACTTTGCAGCCGAAGGGTGATGATAACATCAACGTCTTTTAGCCCGGCTTCGAGATCATGGTAAACATGGACGCCGAGGGTATTGGTATTGGAAGGCAACAAGGTTTTGGGTGCAATCACTCGGATTTCACCCACACCAAGGGTGGATAAAGCTTGAATTTGTGATCGTGCAACACGAGAATGCAGAATATCGCCAATGATGGCGACCCGTAAATCAGGGAATGCACCTTTATGCCGACGGATGGTAAACATGTCGAGCATGGCTTGTGTTGGGTGGGCATGGCAGCCATCGCCCGCATTAATCACGCTGATATGGGGCGCGACATTGGCGGCAATAAATTCGGCAGCGCCACTTTCATGATGGCGGACAACAAACATATCGCATTGCATCGCTTGTAGATTATGCAGGGTATCGAGCAGGCTCTCCCCTTTTGAGGTGGCAGACGTGCTGATATTGAGGTTAATCACATCAGCAGACAAGCGCTTTGCTGCCAGCTCGAAAGTGGTGCGCGTGCGGGTGCTATTTTCAAAGAATAAATTGACCACTGTTTTGCCGCGAAGAAGGGGCACTTTTTTAACGTGTTGATGTGAGACGCTGGAAAAGGTTTCGGCACGATCCATAATGTCAGTGAGTAAGTTTCGGTTGAGGCCTTCAATGGTCAGGAAGTGGCGTAATTCGCCGTTGGCATTAAGCTGATTATTGTTGGCCGATTTAGTCATTTTATAAGGTCTCGTCCGCTGCGACTTGTAGTAATTCAAGCGCCAACGGATCGGCTTGGGTGAGTTTGATTTGGTGACCCTCTGGTACATCAATGATTTGGCCAATAAAATCAGCTTGGAACGGCAATTCTCGCTCATTGCGATCAATTAACACCGCGAGGCTGACACTGGCGGGACGGCCATAATCGAATAGTTCATTGAGCGCAGCGCGCACAGTACGCCCGCTTTGCAAGACATCATCCACCAGCAACAGATGGCGATCTTCAATTGAAAACGGCAGGTCGGATGGGGTGACTTGTGGGTGCATACCGATACGGGTGAAATCATCGCGGTAAAAAGCGATATTGAGCGTGCCCAGTGGCGCATCAAAAAAATCATCACCCAGTTGTTGAATCAGGGCTTCTGCAACCCAGACGCCACCAGTGTGGATACCGATGATAAGGGGTTGCAAGTCGGCAAGATCATCACGGATATCGCTAGCGAGATCGTTAAGCCATTGCTGAATGTCTGTCGATGTGTAGGCGGGTGTTGTCATTGTCGGTTCAGCCATGATTGAAGTATCAATTGTGCAGAAAGTTTATCCACTGCTTCTCGTTGCTTTGCTTGCATTTTACTCCGAATGCCGAGCTGATCCAATGCCTCGAAGGTGCTGAGCCGTTCATCTTCCCATTCTACAGGGATTTCGAAACGACCATTTAGGCGATTACCGAAGCGGCGAGCGGCACGGGTCATTTCCTGTTCACTGCCATCCATATTAAATGGCAAGCCAACAACAAGCAGATCGGGCGACCATTTTTTAATCAGCTGACCTATTTCTTCCCAGTTTGGGATACCCTCTTTGGCGCGGATCACGGTGAGCTCGGAGGCGCGGGCAGTAATTTCTTGGCCGACGGCGACGCCGATATATTTCATGCCGTGGTCAAACCCCATAAAGGAGCGAGGCTTAGCCATTAAAAGAAAGACGCACCGACATGGAATAATTTTTCAATGTCTTTAATATAACGCTTATGAATTACAAATAGGATCACGTGGTCTTCGGACTCAATCACGGTGTCGTGATGCGTGATAATGACTTGTTCGCCTCGCACAATAGCACCAATGGTGGTGCCTAATGGTAATTTGATTTCCGCAATTCTTTTACCGACAACGGCAGAAGATTTTGCATCACCATGGGCGATAATTTCCATGGCTTCTGCAGCGCCACGGCGGAGTGAATGCACAGCGGCCACATCGCCGCGGCGGATATGGGCGAGCAAGGAGCCAATGGTGGCTTGCTGTGGAGACAAGGCAATATCAATACCGCCGCCTTCTACTAAATCAACATAAGCAGCACGATTGATGATGGATAATACTTTAGTCGCACCTAGCCGCTTGGCGAGCATGGCCGATAAGATATTGGCTTCATCATCATTGGTGAGCGCACAAAACAAGTCAACCTTATCGATATCTTCGTCACGGAGTAAGTCTTCACTTGCAGTATCTCCGTGCAAAACAATGGCATCATTTAGTTGTTCGGCAATAAAGTTGGCGCGCGTTAAGTTGGCTTCAATAATTTTAACCTGATGCTCTTCTTCTAATGCTTTCGCAAGGCGCAGGCCAATGCTGCCCCCCCCCGCAATGAGAATGCGTTTATAGGGTTTATCTAGGCGCTGTAGTTCGCCCATAACGGAACGCGTGTCACCCCTTGCAGCAATAAAAAACACTTCATCATCAACTTCGATAATGGTTTCTGCTTTCGGAATAATCGGTTGGCCTTGGCGCCAAATCGCGGCAACACGCGTTGGCGTGGTGGGAATATGTTTGCGGAGATCGCTGAGCGGATTTCCAACTAATGGGCCGCCATGATAGGCGCGCACGGCGACAAGCTGAACCTTTCCATCTGCAAAATTGAGCACTTGTAGTGCATTGGGGTGGCGAATAAGCCGTAAAATATATTCCGTTATGATTTTTTCAGGGCTGATGATGCGATCAACCGTCATCGCGCCTTTGGCAAATAAGGCCGGTTCGCTTAAATAAGCATTATTGCGGATCCGCGCGATTTTTTTGGGAGTGTGGAATAAGACACTACAAATCTGACAAGCGGTTAGATTGACTTCATCTTTATTGGTGACCGCTAATACGAGCTCAGCATCTTCTGCGCCCGCTTGGGCGAGGATATGGGGGTGCGACGGGAAGCCTTGCACGGTGCGAATATCATATTGATCTTGCAACTGTGAGAGTAGCTCAGGATCTTCATCGATGACGGTAATATCATTACTGTCTTCACGCGCGAGGCTGGCGGCAACAGAGGAGCCAACTTGGCCTGCGCCGAGAATAAGAATTTTCATAATGCATTTCCTCGCTATTTATCGATACTAATGCCTAGCGTGCGTAGTTTACGGTAAAGATGCGTTCTTTCCATGCCCGCTAATTTTGCAGCGCGACCGACATTTCCATCTGTTTCATTGAGTTTATGGAGTAAATAGTTCCGCTCAAATTGCTCCCGAGATTCTCGCAGTGGCAAGCCATAATCGATAAAGTCATGTGTGACGTCTGTTTCTGGCAAAGGCTCTAAGGCATCATCTATTTCAGGCGTGTCAATTTCTTCGTTATCACCCAATAACAACAATCGCTGAATTAGGTTTTCTAGTTCTAAGATATTACCTGGCCAGGGATGGTTGCGCAGACGGTTTTGAGCGGCCACCGAAAAATGGCGGTATGGCAGTTGTTTTTCGGTGGTTTGTTTATCTACGAAATATTGAACGAGCTCAGGGATATCTTCACAGTGATCGCGTAGTGGCGGTAATAATAAGGAGATGCTATTGAGTTGGTAATAGAGCGCTTCTTGGAAGCTTCCCTGATTGATGCCCGCCTCTAATGAAAGTTCGGTGGCACAGATAAGTTGACCTTCAGATAATTTGTTGTTTTCGAGCAGATATAGCAATAAGGTTTGGGCTTCGGTAGACAGCAAGGCTAGATCATTGATGAATAAGCAGTTGCCTTTTGCAAGCCCCATCAGTTTTTGTGCTTCAACGGGGAAGGATTCAGGTGGTACTTCTAAAAATTGGCCTTGCGCATAGTTGCTAATACTATGTAAATATTGGGCAAAATGATGCTTGCCAACGCCATTTTCACCCCGTAATAAAATGGGCATATCATGTGTGGCAACGCGTTGTGCATGTTCTCGTAATAATTCGATTTCAGGACTTTTACCAATCGGTGCGTCTACGGCCGTAGCAATAGGTGCGGATTGTTGCTGGGCCAGCGCATCCTCAACCGCATGTAAGAGTTTTGCGGTGGACAAGGGTTTTTCAATAAAATCAAGCGCGCCAAGACGAGTGGCTTCAACGGCAGTTTCAATGGTGCCGTGTCCAGACATCATCACGATAGTGAGTGATGGATCTTTATTTTTGAGTTCTCGTAACAGGGTGATGCCATCAACATCAGGCATCCAGATGTCGAGAAAAATCAAGTCAGGCCGCTGCTTTTCTAAAATGTCACGGGCTTGTTGGCCATCTCCTGCGAGAGTACAGTTATGCCCTTCATCTTCCAGAATGTCTTTTACGATTTCTCGAATATCAGGTTCGTCGTCAATAATCAGAATATGGACAGGACTTGCGTTCACGATGCAGGGCTCTCTAAAGGTAATTGAATAATTATACAGGTTCCCGTTCCTGTTGCGGCTGTAGATTTTGGCGGCGTAATGCGTATATTGCCGCGGTGTTCTTCAATGATTTTCTTAACAATAGCGAGTCCGAGCCCTGTCCCTTTTATCTTACTGGTGGCATACGGTTCAAATAAATGTTCAGACATGTCTTCTGGGATGCCTGGGCCGTGGTCAGTGATTGAAATTTCAGCCCAAAGTGCATCTTGTGGGTAAATTTTAATGTCAATTTTGACTGGAAGGCCGGCATCCTCACTGGCCTCAATGGCATTTTTAATCAGATTATGTAGCACCTGGCGAAAGCGATTGCTATCTAGTTGAGCTCGGAGTGTTTGTGCTGGCGGCTGGAAGACTATTTGATGCGCCTTATTGCTCTGATAGAGCGATAGCACTGCGGTAATCAATTCGGATAGATCGGTTGATGTCAGGTTAAGTTTAGGGGTGCGGGCATAGTCTGAGAAGTCATTTACCATTTCTTTCATGGCATCAACCTGTTGGATAATGGTACCGGTTAATTTACTTAGTAGGGCAGTTTGATCTGCAGGCAGTAACGGTAGGTATTTTTTTTCTAGCCGTTCTGCTGACAGTTGGATTGGCGTAAGCGGGTTTTTAATTTCATGGGCAAGACGGCGTGCGACTTCTCCCCATGCGGCATTGCGTTGCGCTTGAATAAGCGCGGTGACATCATCAAAAGCAATCACCCATCCGCCTTCTTCGGGGAGGGGCATAGCATGGCATTTGAGCGTTTGTTTGCCAGCTTCTGTTGAGAGAGTGATTTGCTCTTCCCATTCTGCTGTCGGCAGTGTTTTACTGCTGCTGTTGAGATGTGCGGAAATGGCTTGGCAGAAAGGCGCTAAGTAAGGGTGTTGCTCCGCAAGCTGGGATAAGGTAATGCCCTGCAGACTACCTGGATAGCGGAGAATATCGTTGCTCGCACGATTAGCGGTGCGAATTTGTTGGTGGTTATTCAGGGTGATAACGCCACTGGAAAGACTGCGAAGCACGGTGCCAAGATAGCCTCGTTCGCGCTCTAACAGTGCGTGGCTTTGTTGTGCCGCTGTGCGCGATTCAGTGAGCCGTGCGGTCATTTCATTAAATGACCGCACGAGAAAGCCAATTTCATCCTGCCGAGAGCTGGTGAGCTGGGTATCATAACGTCCGGCAGCCACTGCCTGAGTCGCTTCTGCAAGATCTTGTAAAGGAGCAACGAGCCGGCGCGCGGCCCAGATAGTGAACCAAATTGCACTAAGCAAAGTGAGCAAAACAATAAGCGACAGCGACAAGATAAAAATAGTGGTGAGCGGCTTGCGTAAATAACTCAGTTCCTTGTAATCAGTAAAAGCTGTTTGGACTGATTTCCCGAGCTTACCGAGCCGCTCATTAATGGGGAATAATACGTGTAGGAATCTGTTTTCAGCCGGGCTGAGGCCGCCCGATATAGGGAGTGGAACGGCCGCGCGGAGCTGTAGGCCGCCCGATTCTTTGGGATCTAAGCCAATATATTCTTCTTGTCGTTCGGCTTGTCGGAAAATGGCATCATTGGGCCGATTGGGAAGGAGTTCAGCGGTATTAATGCTGGAGAAAAGCAATTGACCTTTGACAGACCATAAACTGAGTTCGATGGCACCACTGAGATCGGCTAATTTTCGTAAGGCGGACCCTACCTCAGCTGGTGGGATTTCACCGATGGTTTCGGCCATTAATCGGGTTTGGCGCAATAGCGTACGCGTGCGGATGCCAAAAGCAGAACGGCTGAGATCAAGGGAATCCGCTAAGGCGGCTTCTACTTTGACATCAAACCAGCTGTTAATACCGCGGTGTAAGAAATGGACGGAGAAGCCATATACAATTGAGGTTGCAATCAACAGTAAAATAACAAAGAGGCTGGCAAGTCGTAAGGTCAGTCGTGCACCTGGTTTATGTTGTTTGAAGTCACGATAGAGGCGATAGAGGTTTTTGCTGAGCAAGCCCGCGAGCATTAATAATGCAAATAGCCCAAGCCCTAAAATGAGTAGGAATAATTCGCTGAGGCGCGAGGCATCTTGCGTGGCAATGGTCAATAGGTAGGCAAGCGAGAGCAGCAATATGGCTAAGATGGTGTAGGGAATGGGGCCTGAGAGCAGCCGAGAGAGAAATTTTACAGCCATATGGCCTCCACCCATGGACTGGTGAGGTGCCATTTGGTTGAGATAAGTGCGCCAGGCTGCATGGGCGCAGGAAGTGCGCGCAAATCAATGCTGCTGCGAAGCCGGAGTGATAAGTGCGCGACATCTTCAGTAGGCAAGATGGGGAGCTTAAAGGAGTCTAGTGAGCCCATTGTGGTAAGTGCGGCGTTGAGAGAAACAAAACTGGTTTGGCTCTTTTGATTAAGGTCACGCAGGGTGAACTGTTGTGATAATGCGAGGTAACGAATTTCATAACGTAATTCTTTTTGCCAGCGCGTGCTTGTCCACGGCAAGAGGCCGTTAAAAAAACGTTTTTCTTGTTGGAGCTCGATAGTATTAAGAAAGACAATGGCGATGCCATTTGCAATGGCTTCTCTGATGCGTGGATTAAGCTGATAATCAATATCAGCATCTAGTAAATAGCCTTGTTTTATACGATAAATCTCGGCACTATTGACGACAAATGCTGCCTGCGCAGAAAATGCGGTGAGCAGCAATAAGAGACAGAGGATAGGTTTAGTTGCGCCGCAGGCAGGCATAATAAAAACCATCAAGATTGTCATCACCGGGTAGGCGTTGGTAGCCAACATCGCGGGTTGTTGCCGGTGGTGCTGTTGCAGATTGAAGCTCTGCGTCGGGGTGACGCTGTAGAAAAGCGTGAATTTGATCTTCATTTTCTTGTTTCAGCGCAGAGCAAGTCGTGTAAACCAAAAGGCCATTTGGTGATAGCAGCGGCCATAAGGCGTCTAATAGCCGTTTCTGTTGTTCGGCCAATGCAGGAATATCATCAGCGCGGCGGAGATGCTTAATATCAGGGTGGCGACGAATAACGCCAGAGCCCGAGCAGGGGGCATCCAACAAAATACGATCAAAGGGCTTGCCATCCCACCAGTCATCAGGATCGGCGGCGTCAGCGGCAAGGCAATTGACGGTTAGACCTAAACGACCTGTGTTTTCTAAAATGCGCTCAAGTCTTGCTGGCGCAATATCAAGCGCAAGGACTTTGTTATCAGGTTGCGTTTCTAAAATATGGCAGGTTTTCCCGCCGGGTGCGGCGCAGGCATCTAAAATCCGTTGATTTGCTTGGATGTCGAGCAAGTTGACCACTAATTGTGCGGCACCATCTTGTACCGAGACGGCGCCATCTATAAAGCCAGGTAATCGAGAAACATCACAGGGTTCAACTAACATAATGCCATTGTCGCAATCTGGCAGTGCGCTGGCAAGGATTTCAGCGTTGGTCAGCTGTTGAAGATAACTTTCGCGATTGCCATGCTGTTGGTTTACACGCAGCATCATTGGCGGTTGTTGATTGTTTGCTTCCAAAATAGCAGGCCATTGCTCTGGCCAGTCAACTTGATAGGCTTTAATTAGCCAATCAGGGTGCGCGGTTTGGGCAACAAGATCGGTGTCGATAAAGGCTTGCAATTTAGCTTGATTGCGCTGGTAATTTCTGAGGCAGGCATTAACGAGGCTGGTGGCCCAATGCTTCCCTAAGACTTTGCAGCCATTGACGGTTTCAGAAATTGCGGCATGTTCTGGTACACGCATATGGCGTAATTGATAAAGGCCACATAGAATTAGCGCGGTAATATCGCCATCTTTATTTTTAAGCGGTTTGCGCAGTAGTTGTCCGCTGAGGGCGTCGAGCTGCGGTTGCCAACGGAGTACGCCATAGCATAAATGTTGACACAATCCACGTTCGTTCTCAGGCAAGTTTGCTAATGCGGGCGGCAGCAACGCGCTGAGTGATTGTTTGTGTTGCAATACTTGCTGGATAATTTTGGCAGCGGTTGCGCGCGCGGTCTGTTTTTTTGGTTTAGCCAAGGACATCACCTGCCGAAATTGCTTGCGCATTAATAAAATCAGCGACGGCCATGGCGCGTTTTCCAGGAATTTGCACTTGGTGTAAGAGGAGGGTGCCCTCCCCTGTTGCGACCGCAATATATTGTTTGTTTACGGAGAGAATGGTGCCGGGGCTTGCTTGTGTTTCAGTTGGCTCATCTTCACCGACAGTGCTTTGCCAGATTCGGAATACTTGCCCTTGCCATTGTGTTTGCGCAATAGGCCAAGGGTTAAAGGCTTGAACTTGCCAGGTGATTTGTTGGGCTGTTTGTTGCCAATCAATGTGGGCTTCGGCCTTGTTTAGTTTATGGGCATAGCAGCTCAGCGCATCGTTTTGAGCTGTCGCTGATTGTTGGTGTTTTGGGAGATCTCCGAGGCAAGCGATTAAGGTTTCCCCGCCTAAGCGTGCAAGACGGTCATGTAATGCCTGCGCCGTATCATCTTGCAGAATGGGGCAGCTTACTTGAGAGAGAATCGGCCCTGTATCTAGCCCGGCTTCCATTTGCATAATGCAAACGCCGGTTTCCGTGTCCCCTGCGAGAATGGCACGTTGAATCGGCGCTGCACCGCGCCAACGGGGCAATAAAGAGGCATGTACATTAATGCAG
Organism: uncultured Piscirickettsiaceae bacterium; assembly: GCA_964598235.1. GTDB lineage: Bacteria > Pseudomonadota > Gammaproteobacteria > Nitrosococcales > Methylophagaceae > UBA652. Next base: position 1,752 of record CAZRAY010000018.1, on the reverse strand, counting down.
CCCAGCCTCGGTATATCGAGCACAGCTTGTGGTAACAGTAAGCCATAGGCGACAACAATCATTAAGTCGGCATGATAGGCCGCGAGGGTGTCGCGATCGGCTTGTTGTTTGAAGTTAATCGGCTGTTCAACAGGGATGCCTTGGGTTTGCGCAATCTGTTTGACAGGGCTGGCAGTGAGCTTGCGGCCACGTCCTGCAGGTCGATCAGGCTGGGTATAGACAGCGCAAACAGTGTGGCCCGCATCTAGTAAAGCTTGTAAGGTCGTGGCCGCAAAGTCTGGCGTGCCCGCAAAAATGAGCCGCATATTACGTGTTTTCTTTATTGGCTTTTTCAAGCCGTTTTTGGATCCGATCGCGCTTGAGTTTGCTTAAGTAATCGACAAATAATTTTCCGTCCAAATGATCCATTTCATGCTGGATGCAGGTAGCTAGCAAGTCATCCGCATCCAGCTCAAAGAGCGCACCATGACGATCTAGTGCGCGCACGCGCACTGTGTCTGCGCGGGTGACCATCTCATATTCTTCAGGCACAGAGAGACAACCTTCTTCATATTCGCGCTCGCCTTCGCTGCGGATAATTTCAGGGTTAATAAGCACAAGCGGCTGATCTTTCCCTTCGCTAATATCAATTACAATTAAGCGTTGTTGCACATTGACTTGATTGGCCGCCAAGCCAACGCCAGGGGCGGCATACATCGTTTCGAGCATGTCATCTACTAGTTGGCGAATGCCGTCTGTAACCACATCAATAGGCACCGATTTTTTGCGAAGCCGGGGGTCAGGAAAACGAAGAATGTTGAGTGTTGCCATGGATAAACCTGTAATGTAAAGCTGTGCTATTATGACCTTTGTGCGGAGAAATGGTTGCAAAAGTTTTGAGACTCAAGACGGTTGCAAGCTTACTGCGCAAATAACATTCATTATATAGTGAGGAGACAAGTAATGTCAGTAGCAAGAGTAACGGAAGTCATTAGTTTTTCAGAAAAAAGTTTTGATGATGCTATCGCACAGGGTATCGCTCGTGCAACGGAAACGTTGTCTGGCGTGAAATCCGCATGGATAAAAGATCAAACCGTGGATATAGATGATGGCAAGGTTGTGGGTTATAAAGTGGTGATGAAAATCACTTTCATACTCAAGTAAATGTTTGGAGAGGAGTTAGAAAATGGGATTATTTGATTTTGCAAGAGATTTGGGAAAGAAATTATTTGGCTCAGATGCGGAAGCAGCACCTAGCATTCAGGAGAGCATCGAAGCAGACAATCCTGGGATTGAAGGGTTAGACGTTAGCTTTGAGGATGGTGTGGTGAATCTAAGCGGCAAGGCGATGTCGGCGGAGGCGTTGGAAAAAGCAATTTTGATGGCGGGCAATGTAAAAGGCGTAACCGACGTTAAAATTGACGGTATGGATGCACCAACGCCTGCAGAAGAGGTGCAGTATTACACCATTGAAAGCGGTGATAGCTTGTCTAAAATTGCGAAACAATTTTATGGCAATGCAATGGATTACCCAAAGCTGGTCGATGCGAATAAAGAAGTGATTAAAGACGCAGACTTGATCTATCCAGGGCAAAAAATTCGGATTCCTGCAAAAACTTGGTAGATTTCCTAACAGTATTTGCCGGAGAAAAAGAGAAAGACAAAATGCCTGTATTCAACGCCGAATATGGGCATTTTTATGGCTTGGCTTCTCATGTCTAGGAGAGAATAAAAGTATAGAGATACAATTAATTAGCGCGGATAGCTAGAATA
>CAZRAY010000017.1:0-34207 GCA_964598235.1 uncultured Piscirickettsiaceae bacterium | reverse complement strand
ATTTTTCAGCTACTAACAATTCACCACTTACGCGGTCCATTGTGTAACCAAAACCGTTACGATCGAAATGTACAGCAGTTTTACGCATTTTGCCGTTCACTTTTTGGTCAACTAGTACAACTTCGTTGATACCATCATAATCCCACTCATCGTAAGGCGTCATTTGGTATACCCATTTAGCCATACCAGTGTCTAGGTCACGACCGAATAAAGACATTGACCATTTGTTGTCACCAGGACGTTGAACAGGGTTCCATGTAGATGGGTTACCGTTTCCGTAGTAGAACATGTTTAGGTCTGGATCATAAGAATACCAACCCCAAGTTGTACCACCACCGATTTTCCATTGGTCGCCTTTCCAAGTTTTCAAAGATGAATCTTTGCCTACTGGTTTCAGCATGTCCATTGTTTTAGCTGGATCAAACAACATTTCAGCATCAGGACCTGTGCTGTAAGCAATCCATTTTTCTGCACCCGCTAAGTCATAAGCTTTGATGTAACCACGTACACCGAACTCACCACCAGAGATACCAACAAGTACTTTGTCTTTAAATACGTGAGCAGCAGCGGTGCTTGTAGCAGCACGTTTTGCATCGTCACGTTTGTGAGACCAAACTACAGAACCGTCTTTCATGTCTAATGCTACTAAAGTAGTATCAGCTTGGTTCAAGAAGATTTTGCCGTCACCATACGCTAAACCACGGTTAACTGTGTCACAACACATAACTGGAACAGTTTCGTCATAGTTTTGGTTTGGTTTATAAGACCATTTGATAGCGCCGTCGCTGTTTAAATCAAGAGCGAATACGTTATTTGGGAAAGCAGTATGTACATACATAGTACCGTCGATAATTAAAGCATTACCTTCGTGACCACGTAAAACACCTGTTGAGAATGTCCATGCCATGTTCAAATCAGCAACATTGTCTTTGGTGATTTGAGTCAGTTCACTATAACGTTGGTTGTTATAGTTACCTGCAGCAGATACCCAGTTATTTGGGTTTTTTTGCATTTCCAAGATTTCATCAGCGATTGCTGCACCTGGAATTGCTAGCGATAACATCGCTAATGATAAAGTTTTCAGTTTCATGAGATTTCCTCTATTCACTTAAAATAATAATATTATTGTTTTTTACGACATGAAAAATTCAAACATCTGAACCCCATGCGTTCAGCCACCTTAATCCCCCTTAATTCATCCGTCAAGCACTTTCCTCAAATTATTTAGGTATTTTTCCCTGTCTTTTTCGGGAAAAACCTCCCGATGCTATAAGCCACTGAAAAACAATATAATTTTATATCGTTAGATCCTTATGCCTGATCGTTAATCCAATGAATCGCTTGTGCTATTCGTGCCATCACGCGCACTTTTCCGAGCACTTTTAGGGTGACATCGATAGACGGTGATACCGTATTACCTGTGATTGCCACCCGAATTGGCTGGGCAATTTTTCCCATGCCTAACGCTCTATCTGTTGCGCAGTCTTTTATCTGCTCATGTATCGGCTCTGCTTCCCATTCAAGCAGGGCATCCAAACGCGCCAGCATATCTTCTAGAACAGCGACGGTTTCTGGTTTAAAGTGTTTCTTGGCCGCTTTTTCATCATAAGCCGCTATCGTTTCATAGAACCAACGGCTATTATCAGCCATCTCTACCAAGGTCTTAGCGCGATCTTGCTGTATCACGACGACATCCACTAACGCAGGCCCTTGGCTTAAATCAATTTTACGTTGGACCATATGCCACTCTAGGTGTTCGGCAATATGGGCTGCGGTACTCTCTTTAATATAGTGTTGATTCAGCCAGAGCAACTTGTCGGGATTAAAAGTCGATGCTGACTTATTCACATCTTCTAATTCAAACAATGCAATCATCTCATCGATGCTAAACACTTCTTGGTCACCATGCGACCAACCTAAGCGTACCAAATAATTAAGCAATGCCTCTGGCAAAAAACCTTCATCTCGGTAATGCATCACGCTGACCGCACCATGCCGCTTAGACAACCTCGCACCATCCGAGCCAAGAATCATCGGCAAATGGGCAAAAATAGGCGGCTGCGCATCGAGTGCATTAAATATATTGAGTTGGCGAGGTGAATTATTAAGATGGTCATCGCCTCGAATCACATGGGTTAAGCCCATATCTAAATCATCAACCACGACGGTCAGATTGTATGTTGGCGAACTATCTGAACGTGCAATAATCAGATCGTCTAGTTCACCATTATTAAATACGATATCACCTCGCACTAAATCATGCACCACCGTGTCACCTGCTGTTGGGTTTTTAAACCGAATCACAGGTTCTACGCCCGCACGTGGCTCAGTCAGGTGCCGACAGCGACCATCATAGCGTGGTTTTTCTTTATTGGCGCGCTGTTGCTCACGGCGTTCATCTAATTCTTCTTTTGAGCAATAACAATAATAGGCATCACCTTGGTCGAGCAATTGGCTGATCACTTCTTTATACCGATCAAAACGCTGGGTTTGATAATAAGGCCCTTGGTCATAGTCCAAACCCAACCAAGCCATCCCTTCTAAAATCGCGTCAACCGATTCAGGTGTCGATCGTGCCAAATCGGTATCTTCAATCCGCAGAATAAATTGACCCTGATGCTTGCGTGCATAAAGCCAAGAAAATAAAGCGGTGCGTGCACCACCTACATGAAGATAACCCGTTGGGCTAGGGGCAAACCGTGTACATACTGTCATAACTAAATTCTCTAAACTTAAAACTAACTGAAACAAATGGAGTATTGTAACAGTCAGACGACTATTCACATCGAACAAACTTGAGAGAATGAATATGAAATTACGACACCACATCACCACCCTCGCCGCCATTGCGACAATAACATTCCTGCTCACATCCTGTGATTCAGAACCATCCGCTGTCGTCGCCGATCCTGATTATCCTATTATCCAAATTACCGAGGGTATTTTCTATCATAAAGGCATCCATCAAGATGCTTCTAAAGAGAACATCGGCGCGATTGGCAATATGAGTTTTGTAGTTGGGGAACAATGCGTCGCTGTAATTGATAGTGGCGGTAGTTATCTCGAAGGCGTTAAATTACGCAAAGCAGTGGCTGCACAAACTGATTTACCCGTTTGTTATGTGATCAATACCCACACGCACCCAGATCACACCTTTGGTAACGCCGCATTCAAAGCAGATAATCCTAAGTTTGTTGGCCATGAAAAATTGACTGCGGCAATGAATGCACGCCAAGTCCCTTTTGAACGGACCTTCCGTGATATTTTCGAAGAAGATTACGAAGGGATTGAATTTATTACACCGACGCTCACCGTGCCTGTCGACACACCCGTTACCGTTGACCTCGGTAACCGTCTCTTAACCTTCAAAGCATACGTAACGGCACACACTGATCACGATATCACTGTGCTTGACCAAACAAGTAACACTTTCTGGACGGGTGACTTATTATTCATGGAGCGGATCCCTGTGCTTGATGGCAATTTAACGAATTGGCTGCAAATTATGGCAGAATTGCAGCAAGCTGATTTTTCCTATGTTATTCCGGGCCATGGCACCGCTAGCTCTGATCAATGGAAAGCAGGATTAGCAAAACAACAGCATTATTTTGAAACAGTGCGTGATGAAGTACGTACTTTAATCGCAGATTTTGCTACGATACAACAAGCTACAGAGCAAGTAGGACAATCAGAACAAGATAACTGGGAACTTTTCCCACAATATCATCGTCGAAATGTTACTGCTGCTTTTACCGAATTGGAATGGGAATAGCTTGGCACCTTAGATTAAGCGTACGAACACCCAAAACAGCAAGTAAATTTAAGTTAATTATTTGGAGAGAATAATGTTACACAAAATTATCGGCCTATTGGCCTTAAGTCTAGCGTTTGTGAGCTTTAATGCGAGCGCCGTGACCCCTAAAGAGCCACTATGGCCATCGCTTAAGATTGAACACTTTGGGGATAAAGAAATCCGCGAGGATGCGACTGACTTCTTAGTTTTAGAAACCCCCAAACGCGCAGAAGATGCCGCCATTGTGCCCATTACTATTAAGTCATTAGTGCCACAAACCGCAGATAAGTATATTAAAAACTTGCATATTATTATTGATAATAATCCACAACCTTATTCTGCTAATTTCACGCTATCACCTAAACTAGGTTTAATTGATATTTCAACACGTATGCGAGTTGACCAATATACCTTTGTTCGCGCTATCGCTGAAATGAATGATGGGTCGCTTCATATGGTGAGTAACTTTGTGAAAGCGTCAGGTGGGTGTAGTGCCCCTGCGGGTAAAGATGCGGCGGCGGCATTAGCCCGCTTAGGTAAAATGCAAATTAGAATGCGTAAACCGGTTGTCGGTGAACCGGTACAAGCACAAGTTATTGTGAGCCACCCTAACTATAATGGCTTACAGTTTGACCAAGCATCACGTCAATATATCGCTGCGCACTATGTACAAAAAATGACTGTCAGCTACAATGATGAACAGCTGATTCAGCTTGATGCAGGTATCTCAGTGAGTGAAGACCCTAGTTTACGGTTTACTTTCATTCCGACTGAACCCGGTAATTTAAAAGCGGATGTGGTCGATTCGAAAGCCCAAGAATTTTCAGGTGAAAAAGAAATTTAATCGCTAAACAATATCCATAAAAAAGGCCGCTTTTATGCGGCCTTTTTTTATACACTTTATTTCTAGATTACCTTTTTATCCGGCAGGCATCATATGCTTCCGCTTGAACTTGCTTTAAACTCACCAAGCTCTCTTGCGCATCATCATTATCTCTGAATACGCCACCCCGGTCTGCAGGCAGATTTTTTAATCGAAAGGTGACTGCGCCATCTTCAAATTCACGTATTGTTAATTTTTCAGCCACTTTGTCAATCACGCAAGAACATTTATGGACTGATTCATACACATTCATTTTAGCATTACGATCCATACAATCTAATACATATTTCACCCGCATATCGGTTGGGTAATCATTTCTACTTGTCGTGTTACTTTCAGCCATTACACCCAATGGGGCGCCGATCATTGTACTCATCAGCAATACTAATCCCGCTTTCTTCATTTTTTTCTCCTAAATAAATCGATAATGTACCTATTCACAGACTGTAGCGAGTATAACAAGTTCCCTCTTATGCCTGACATCGGGTAAACTCTACCACCTAATATAATATTCTGCACGCTTAAGGACCATTCAATGAAGAAACTGTTGCTACACCTTGATACTGACCCCATGCCGAGCGCATTCGATTCTGTGGTTGCTTATGATTCTGGCGCAGATAATTTGCTGAGCCATGGCGGCATCACACGTGAGAATGTAACAGGATTAGTGCATGGCATGATCTTTACCCGAGGCGGCAGCAAGCTCAAAAACAGTGCTATTTTCATTGGCGGCTCAGATGTCAGTGCAACGGATTCGGTTGGCCGCGCAGTAAAAAAAGCTTTTTTTGGACCTGTGCGTGTTTCTGTGATGCTCGACCCAAATGGATCGAATACAACGGCAGCAGCTGTCGTGCGTAAAGTATTATCAAATTATGATGTGAAAGATAAAAAAGTCGTTATCATTGGTTCTGGTCCTGTCGGCCAGCGCGCTGCACTCTATTTTGTTAAAGAAGGCGCCCGTGAAGTCGTTATTACCTCACGCAGCCTCACTCGCGCTAAAATTATTACCAGCCAAATTCAGGCAGTTTATGATGTTAATGTCACACCTGGTGAAGCTGCAAATGATGATGATATTAAACAACATTTGAGTGATGCTCATATTGCTATTGGTGCAGGTCCGGCGGGCGTATGTGTGCTCTCTAAAGCAGCCTGGTCTAGTAGCCAACCCTTAGCCGTATTGGCCGATGTAAATGCATTACCACCACTTGGTGTTGAAGACATTGACATCATGGATGATGGTGTAGAAAAACAAGGTGTTGCTTTTTATGGTGCGATTGCCATTGGTAATTTCAAGATGAAAGTGCACCGTGCCGCCGTCGCCTCCTTATTTGAAAGTAACGATCTATTTCTTGATGAAACCACGATCTACGATATTGCCAACACTATTGATAACCAAAGTTAAGTTACCTTGCCTCATCACGATTCTCCCTCATCACAAGTTAGTATCCGTGCGCCTGCACGCCTGCATCTTGGTTTCCTTGATCTGAACGGAGAAATTGGGCGGAAATTTGGTAGCTTTGGCTTAGCTATTTCTGAATTCGAAACAAGCATTACAGGTCGGCTGGCCTCGACGACGACGGTGCAACACGGCGACCCTGAATTATGTCAACGTGCTGAAAATATAATCGCGACTTTTTATCAAACACTCGGTAAAGATATCCCCCGGCCACAGCGTGGCGTTAATTTAGATATTCTCGCGACCATTCCCAGTCATGCTGGCTTGGGTTCTGGTACACAACTCACTTTAGTAATTGGCACCCTACTTTGTCGTTTACATAACCTACCCGCCAGCACCGCTGAGATAGCCTTGCATTTAGGGCGTGGGATGCGGTCGGGAATTGGTATTGCGACGTTTGATCAGGGTGGATTTGTCCTTGATGGTGGATTAAAACTTAATACTGCTGTGCCCCCTATTTTGTGTCAACATACGTTCCCTGATGAGTGGCGGATTATATTGATTCGCGATCCAGTACATCAAGGCATGCATGGCTCTCAAGAAAAATCTGCGTTTAACAATTTACCCTCCTTTCCTACCGCCGATGCACAAGCTATCTGCCACCTTACCTTAATGCAATTACTCCCCGCCATTGTTGAATCTGATTTAGCCGCTTTTGGCAATGCCTTAAACTGCATTCAATGCTATGTCGGTGACCATTTCACACCCGCACAAGGCGGACGGTTTAGCAGCCAACATGTTGCAGAAACTCTAGCTTATGCGGTTAGTTTGGGGCATGATGCGATTGCACAAAGTTCCTGGGGGCCAACGGGCTGTATTTTTGCACGCAATGCTGAGGTTGCTGACCAGTTAGTGGCGGCGTTAAACCAATTTACCCTATTACGGCCTTCACTTGAAAATTTACACATTAATACAACACAAGCAAATCACCAAGGTGCGGTCATCACTGAAATCGCGGTATAATTGTTGTTTTAATTCCGCCACTACATGTAGTCGGGATAACCAATAACCAAGGAAATCAGCATGGCAAAGCGCGCAATCATTCATATGTTCGACCCAATGACACATAACAGTCCATTCGATATCAATATGGCCTTAGATGCCGGTTACGATGTGCTCATGCCCTATCCTAATGTCGAACTCGACCAAGTAGCGGGACTCACACAAGACACTATCTTTTCACGCGGACCAAAAGGTGTAAAACAAACCAGTATTTTCATTGGTGGTCGTGATATTGGCCTTGCCATGGATATGTTGGATGCCGCTAAAGCAGCAATGGTACCGCCTTTTGAAGTCTCTGTATTCGCCGATCCAAGTGGCGCATTCACCACCGCTGCCGCATTGGTTGCTTGCGTTGAAAGTGAACTCAAAAAGAAGCACAATACCGATTATCAAGGTAAACGCGCTATTGTCTTCGGTGGGACGGGCCCTGTGGGCCTTGCAACGGCCGTCATTGCCGCACAAGCAGGTGCCAATGTTACTATCGTCGACCACTTCTCAATTGATACTGCTCTCGCTCATGCTGATGAATCGAAAGAACGTTATGGTGTTGACTTGCAAGCAACAACGGCCGCATCAGATGCTGACAAAGCACGATTAATTGCAGATGCCGATGTGGTATTTTGTACCGCTAAAGCAGGGATCCAAGTATTGAATGCGTCGGTACTCGGTGATGCCAAACAACTCAAAGTAGCTGGTGATGTGAATGCTGTGCCACCGTTGGGCATTGAAGGCGTTGATCTAATGGATTTTGGTACCCCGCTTGTTCATGCCACTCAAAGTGAAGGTGCCGTTGGTATTGGCTCTTTGGCAGTAGGTAACGTTAAATATAAATTACAACAAGCCTTACTTAAAAAGACTCTAGAGTCAGATGGCCCCGTGTATCTCGATTTCCGGGCTGCATTTGATGGCGCACGTGAAATCGTTAGCTAAAGCGCTTCGCGCCTAATTAATGTGCCATGGCGAATGATCGCGTATTACCGCTCTTAATCATCGCACAATCTGCTCGTTTTCTAGCACAGGCGGCTTCCTTCTCAGGTTTCCGTGTTTGGGGAGCCGATTGCTTTGCGGATGTCGATGCGTGTGATGTGGCAGAACGCTGGCACTTATTAGCCCCACTTGACCAGTTGACCACCGAGCAATTGCTTGAGGCCATCGTCACACTCAGTCAAGGCGAACCTTGTCAGTTGATCTATGGTGGGGGGATAGAACATTACCCCGCATTATTCGACCAACTCCCTGACCATATTCAATTGATGGGAAATTCACCGCCAACATTGCAAACAATTAATCATCCAGCCACTTTTTTTGCCCTACTCGCTGAATTGGAATTACCCTTTCCCGAACTAAGCTGGCAACGCCCTGCTCAACAAACCGCTTGGTTATTTAAACCCCATACGAGCTTAGGGGGGAACGGTATTTTACCAGCCCACCAGGCAGCAACAGCTGAGCAGGGTTACTTCCAACATCAAATAACGGGCGCCAGCCTCAGTGCTTTATTTCTCGCCAATGGCACTGATGCCCAACTTATTGGTATCAATCGGCAGTGGACCGCACCAATCCCAACAACACCGTTTCGTTTAGGCGGTATTGAAAGCGCCTATACACTTGATGCGGCGATTACCGAACAGATAACACATGCAATTAATACCCTCACCCTCGCAACAGGCTTAATCGGACTCAACAGCCTAGACTTTATTGTTTCTGACGAGGGAAAATGCTATTTATTGGAAATCAATCCGCGTCCAAGTGCGTCTGCTGAGCTGTATCATACTGAATATCCCTTGATCCAATCACATCTAACTGCTTGCCACCAACAATCTCTCGACCAAGAATCCGAGTCAAAACAAGCGTCATTTCGTTCACTCAGCTACCTGTATGCAACAACACAATCAGTGATTATTCCTAGTCACTTCAGTTGGCCATTCGCCTGCCGAGACATACCCACAGCAGACTCTCGCATACGGCCCGCACAACCCATTTGCACTTTACTCATCTCTGGGCATTCTCAAACACACTGCCACCAGCAGCGCCAACAACTCGAAGCTGAAATAACCTCACAACTTAAACTTAATGCGCTAGTTTAAGCACCATCACCTTCAAAATCATAAGTCATCTGTTCTGCTGGCATTTGCATATATTTTCCTTGGGCATAGTCCACCCCATATCCCCACAACATTGCCAAGCTTTGTGCATCAGTCACCCGATCTGCAATGCTCACCTTACCGGTTTCTTTAATCATTGCCGCAATGGTTTTCACTGCTTCTTGATTTTCTTTATCTGTCACCATATTTTCAACAAAGGTACCATTAATTTTAAAGAAATCGACATCTAATGAATTCAAGCCTTGTGAGAAATCCAGGCCTGAGCCAAACCCTTGTAAACTGAAGCGACACCCTAATTTCTTCAATAACTTAATAAAGAATTGCACTTTATCCAATTGCTCCATTGCAAATGATTCATCAATCTCAAATACAATTTGGCTACCCTCAATTTTATATTTTGATAGCGTTTCATACAACCATGTCATCTCTTCTGTTCTCGTCATCATTTGTTCAGAGAGATTAATAAAGAAAATGGCCTTATTCGTTACCGCGTCATCCGCCAAGGCATCTAGTGTATGCGTAAACATCCATTTATCAATATTCACTTTCAAACTCGCGTCTTTCCCTAGGGTCAAGAGTTCTTTGGGCTCTTTGAGCTCGCCTTTCTCATCCGTAAAACGAAGTGACACTTCATAAATAACATGTTGTTCTCCATGTAGGCCCACAATCGGTTGATACATCAGTTTAAACGCATCTTCTTTCAATGTTTTTTCTATTTGTCGTGTCCGCTGTTTGTCTTGCACTTCAGTTGATGGCGCAACTTGATATCGACTCACACGGTTACCACCTGCTTGGCTTGCCTCTGTCCATGCTTTATCTACTATTGTTAACACTGATTTAACTGAATTTGTGCTTTCACCTAATCGGCAGGCACCCACGCTACACGATAAATCAATTTTCTTCCCATCAACCACGGGAACATAAGTAGACATGGCCTCTTGTAATGCTGCTGCGCGGGTATCAACCTCAGCATCATGCTCATTTTGGATTAGCACCATAAATGCACGCTCTGACACCCTTCCTAATACCTCATTTTCTGCTTGCCCTGATACTAACATTTGGGCAAGGCTTGTTAATATTGTGTCCATCCCACCCAAACCAATTTGTGCTTTCAACCCATCAAAATCGTCCAATGCAAGATACAATACGGCGGAATCTCCTTCGCCCGAATAGGCGGTTGATACCGCAGTATCTAATTCTGTCATAAATTGCTTACGGCCAAGTGGTTTTGTATCATCCACCTCTGATTCTTGAGACGCAGTCGGTGTATTATTTAGGTTGATTTCTTCAGAAACAACGTTCTGCTGCGGTTCCCACGTCACTTGGATACAAACTTCATCTTCAAACTGGGCATGTCGTAGCGTCAATTGACTCGTAAATTCAGCAGCGTCTGCACGAACACACTGTAAATCAAGCGTTAATGATTCATCTTCCCCCGTTTCAGAAAAACCTCTAAATTGTGTTTTTAGGTCTGCTTGTTCGGCGGCAACAACCATATCCAATAAAGGTAGAACCTCTAATTCCTCCATTTCTTCATAGCCAAACAATGCGATATAAGACTTGTTTGCAAACACATGCATACCTTCATGGATATAAGCAATTGCTTTTTCTGAGTTCTCTAATAATAATTGCTCCCGTTTCTCACTTTCGTGCAAAGCAACTTCTAATTGCCTTAACTTCCTGCGAGTGTGCAAACTTATCATCTCCCTTCCAACCGCAAACACCAGTCGGTCCATGTCTCCAGATAAAATAACCGCTTTTACATCTTTTTTGTATATTGGTTTTCCCTGCTCTGCATCCGCTTCATCTGTTACGACAAGACATGGAATATCTTTTCCTGTTTGTGCAAGATAATGGATCACATCATCTATTTTCGCCTCTTCAAGCCCATCAACAATCAACAATAAATCCCATTTATGTTGCGAAATTTCTTGTTCAACCCCCTCTAGCGTTTCCTCTCTTGTCGCACGAATAGTATGGCCTTGCCGCCGCACAGCATTCGCCCAATCTTCTGCTTGATTAAGTGAGTCGGTTACCAATAATAATCTTACAATACTTTGATTTTCTGCCATTATCCCTGTGCCTCTATTGTTGCTGCGTCCAATACTGTCATTTGTGTCGTGATCCAATCATATGCCTCATTATTCACCAAACTAGCGGATTTGTCGATAACGTTAATTGGTTCACCTATTATTAACGTTATCACGCCTGGCTGTTTAATAAAACCATGCTTGGGCCAGGCCTTCCCTGCATTATGGGCAATCGGGACAATCGGGCGGCCACTTTCCACCGCTAAACGGGCCCCACCAATCCCAAACCGCCCCATCTCGCCTGTCGGCATACGCGTGCCCTCAGGAAACACCACCACCCACAAATTCTGTTTTAATCGTGCAATGCCTTGTGTAATAACCTGTTGTAGTGCTTTTCGCCCCGCGCTTCTGTCAATCGCAATCGGTTTCAGCGCTGCTAAACCCCAACCAAAAAAAGGAATCCACAACAATTCTCGTTTCAATACCCATACTTGCGGTGGAAATATGGCCTGTAATGCCAGCGTTTCCCACGAAGACTGATGTTTACATAAGATCACACATGCCTGCTCCGGAATATGTTCGCGGCCAATCACGTCATAGTGCACACCACAAATATGTTTTAGCAACCAAAGGTTCAGGATCGCCCATTGGCTTATTACGCGATAACGGATTGAAAAAGGAAAGGGTAAAACCAATACGCCTAATACCGCAAAAATAATCGCCGTGATGATATGCAGCAACACAAATAAAGCCGAACGTACTGCTTGCATTACTCTTCCTCCGCCAGCAACGCATCGGCAACCGCCGCCAAATCATCGTAGACCGATACACCGCGCGGCAATTTTCCCGCCGCCAGTGTACGCTCACCCTTTCCCGTTTTCACCAAAATAGGCCGCGCACCTGCCGCTTTTGCTGCTTTCAAATCACGTAAGCTATCGCCGACAGCAGGCACCTGTTTCAATGAGACCCGTAGTCGTTGCGTTAAATCATCAAACAACCCTGTTTTGGGTTTACGACAAACACACCCCTCATCTGGACCATGTGGACAAAATAATACCGCTTCTAATTTACCGCCCACTTGGGCCAACATCCGCCGCATTTTATTATGGATCAGCGCCAATGTCTCAATATCTAGAAATTCTCTCGCAATACCTGATTGATTGGTGAGCACCACCACGCGATAGCCAGCTTGATTCAATCTGGCAATTGCTTCCAAACTACCTGGGATTGGCTCCCATTCCGCTGGCGAGCGAATAAAATCATCCGAATCATGATTAATAACACCATCTCGATCCAAAATGATTAATGCCATGCGTTACCTACTCCTATGCCTGCAAAACCGAAATATCTGCTACGCCCAAAAATAAAGCACGCACCTGATTCAATAACACCAAGCGATTCGCCCGCACCGCAGAATCGTCGGCCATCACCATCACCGAATCAAAAAAGGCATCCACCGACTCACGCATAGCAGCAAGCTCACGCAATACGCCTTCGTAATCAGATGTATCCATCAACGGCTGTATCGTCTTTTTAACCGCGGCAAGTTGCGATGCCAAGGCCTGTTCTGCTGGTTCCTCTAACAAGCCTTCATCAATCTGACCTACATCGCCTGCCGCATCATTCTTACGCAGAATATTGCCAATTCGCTTATTGCCAGCTGCTAATGCTTCCGCTTGCTCCAAACGACGAAATGCCGCCACTGCCTTCACCCGCTTCAAGAAATCCAACGGTCGACTAGGTCGCAATGCCAATACCGCCTCAAACACATCCGCCTTCACATCTTGATCCGATAAATAACCCCGCAAACGGTCGAAGATATAACTCAGCACCTGATCTTTTGTATCTGTTTCCGTTAACACACCGCCATCAAAGCCTTTTTCAGCCTCAGCTAATAAATCAGCCAAATCTAAATCCAGATCTTGCTCAATCATGATCCGCAACACACCTAATGCCGCCCGACGTAATGCAAAGGGGTCTTTCACACCCGTAGGTGGTTGGCCGATCCCAAATAGCCCCACTAACATATCCAACTTCTCCGCCAAACTTAACGCCTGGCCGGTTTTTGTTTGTGGTAATTTATCACCAGAATAGCGTGGCAAATATTGCTCATCTAACGCTTCTGACACCTCTGTTGGTTCATTATCTAACTGCGCATAATAACGCCCGATAATACCCTGCAAATCAGGAAACTCACCCACCATTTCGGTCATCAAATCACATTTTGCCAACATCGCAGCACGTTCGGCCTCAACACTATTGCTGCGTAACTGTTTTGCAATTGTGCTGGCCAATTTAGAGACCCGCACTGACTTATCATAGACCGACCCCAATTTTGCTTGGAAAACAACCTGCTTCAACCGATCTTGTTGTGCTGATAAAGGTTGCTTACGATCCGTTTCCCAGAAGAACACCGCATCGCTCAATCGTGGCAAAATCACACGTTCATTGCCCGCAATAATTTGGGCAGGATCGGTGCTCTCAATATTGCTCACCGTAATAAATTTTGCTAATAAATCACCGTTTTTACTGCGTACCGCAAAATACTTCTGATGATCTTCCATCGATGAAATCAAGGCTTCCGCTGGTAAGGCTAAAAATCGTTCGTCATAATTACCCGATAAAGCCACAGGCCATTCAACCAAACCGGTCACTTCCGCTAATAAATCCACATTCATCACCGCTTCGCCGCCTAACTCAACGGCCAATTCTGTTACCTGTTGACGAATCGCCTCACGGCGATCAACCAAGTTCACCAACACATAAGCCGAAGCCAATTGATCAACATAACTTGTTGGTGATGTAATTGTGATTGTATCTGGATGGTGGAATCGATGGCCACGGCTTTCTCGGCCAGACGTCACACCCAATGTCGTCATCGGCACCACTTCATCACCAAACAACAACACTAACCAATGCACTGGCCGCACAAATTCACCCGGCAAATCACCCCACTTCATCCGCTTGGCAATCGGCAAACCTTGCAATGCTTGTGCCACAATATCAGCCAGTAAACTGCTCGTTTCTGCGCCCGCTTGCTCTTGTTTAAAGACCAACCATTCACCTTTATTCGTCGCTACACGATCTAAATCTGCCACCGCCACACCGCAAGATTTCGCAAACCCCTCAACCGCCCGCGTTGGCTCACCCGCATCATCAAAAGCGGATGCCACAGCAGGGCCACGACGTTCCACTAATTTATCTGCTTGTTTTTCAACTAACCCTTCCACCACCACCGCTAAACGACGCGGCGCGGCATAAGATTGTGTCGCTTGATAGGCTAAATCGGCGTCATCTAAACCTTTTTTGATCCCTGCTTCAAAGGCTTCCATCAAGGTTTTAAGTGTTTTGGGTGGCAGCTCTTCCGTACCGAGTTCAATCAATAAATCGCGTGTGCTCATGGCTTGGCCTCCGATTTATTTTGCCCTGCATTTTTCGCTGAATCGGCCATCGGGAATCCCAAGCTCTCGCGCCGCTCATAATAAGCTTTGGCCACTGCCCGCGCCAACGTTCGCACCCGTAAAATAAAGCGTTGCCGTTCCGTGACTGAAATTGCTTTCCGTGCATCCAACATATTAAAGGCATGTGATGCTTTCAGCACCAATTCATAGGCGGGTAACGGTAAATCTGCTTCAATCATCTTGCTGCTTTCGCGTTCATAGGTATCAAACGCCGTAAATAGACTCTCCACATCGGCATGCTCAAAGTTATAAGTCGATTGCTCCACCTCATTTTGATGGAACACATCGCCATACGTCACCACGCCATTCGGGCCTTCCGCCCAAATCAAATCATAAACACTGCTCACGCCCTGCAAATACATTGCAATCCGCTCTAACCCATAGGTAATTTCACCGGTCACAGGCTTACATTCCAAGCCACCAACCTGTTGGAAATAGGTAAATTGCGTCACCTCCATCCCATTAAGCCACACTTCCCAGCCCAAGCCCCATGCACCCAAGGTCGGTGATTCCCAGTTATCTTCCACAAACCGCACATCATGCACCAAGGTATCAATCCCTAGCATGCGCAAAGAATCTAAATACAATTCTTGGATATTCAATGGTGCGGGTTTGAGCATCACCTGAAATTGATAATAATGTTGCAAGCGGTTCGGATTCTCACCATAGCGGCCATCCGTAGGCCGGCGAGAAGGCTGCACATACGCCGCATTCCAAGGTTCTGGGCCAATCGCACGTAAGAACGTCGCTGGGTGAAAAGTGCCCGCGCCCATCTCCATATCATAAGGTTGTAACAAGACACAGCCTTGTTCGGCCCAATAATGTTGTAATCGTAAAATGAGTTCTTGAAACGTGTGTGGCACTTCCGCCACGACAGGTGTTGCATTCGCCATATTGCTTTGAATCCAGTCGTAAATTTAAGAAACACCGCAATTATATCGAATAAGCTCTCCTGATGTGAGGAAGAAAACGATCACACTATAAAAGTACTGCGATAATACAGCCGCATCAGAAATAACCTGAATTTAACTAGGTTCATTATGGTCACTTTATGACAAAAAAGGTCAGCACTTTTACAATTACTATAGTTTAGTGCGTTTAAACATCCTGCGATTATTTTTAATACCCTATTAATTTAATTTAAATACAATATGTTACGACAAAATAATCATTCCCTTGAGTTTGTCTTATAAATTTGGCTCGAATTATGCTAGTATTACTGCTTATGCTACACCAGAGCGCACGATAGATATTTAATGGAGAGAAACATGAAAAAACTCATACTAATCATCTCGGCTTTACTTGCTTTTTCAACTCAAGTATTTGCCGTAAGTGGAACTGTTTTTAGGGAACTGCCTCTGGGCATCCCAGGTCAACTAGACGCGAATGAAATTGGGGTTCCCAATATTCTCGTATCGGCTTATTCAGGCACTACCCTGCTCGCCACCAGCACAACAGATAATGCTGGCGGATGGAGCATCCCAGCTGTCCTTACCGGCGGCGGTGCGCCAGTTCGATATGAATTCACCAACATTCCAAGCTATTTAGAGCCCAGTGATTTCGGTTCTGGCGTTCCTGGAAATGGCACCACCGTTAGATTTGTCGCTGTCGCAAACGATGTTCTTACTAACGTCAATGTAGGTTTACACAACCCTGCTCAATTTTGCCAAGCCAACCCTAGAGCGGTCACCCCCGTTTTTGTAAATGGAGACCCACTTCTAGCGCCCTCAGGTGCGCCAACTGAAAGTCTTTATTCATATGATTATGCAGGCGCCAATAAATCAACTGTTGCCGTTAAAAGTGAAACAGGGCCAACATGGGGTGTTGCTTATGATTCAAAACGCGATGTGCTTTATACCTCTGCCGTATTACGACGCCATGTGGGCATTGGTCCAAATGGTGGTGGTGCTATTTATAGTATTTCAGACCCAGCAGGGGCGCCTGGTGCTGCAACCTTATTACACGACGTGGCAACCGCGACTGGCGTACCTACAACCGCCGCTCGTGGCTTAACCGGTGCCACACCTACAACGTTAAATAATGACGCACCCGCTTTCCCTTTAATTGCTAAGGTGGGCTTAGGTGATATTGATATTTCTAATGATAATGATACCTTGTATGTGACTAATCTCACTGACCAAACAGTTTATAGTGTTGATTTGAATAACCCTGCCACAGCGGCAGTGCCATTGCCTGCTTATCCGACACCCGCCTGTAATAATGGTACGGATCGTCCTTGGGCATTGAAAGTCCATGATGACATGCTGTATTTAGGCGTGGTCTGTTCTGCTGAAGGTGCAGCCGGTGTTGCCGCAGATTTAGATGCTTATGTCTATGCTTATGATGGTACTGCTTGGTCAACTGCGATTAATAATTTCCCTCTAGATTACCCACGCCAATTAGGTGCGCCTGGTGCAACAAATAATGCTGCATGGCGCCCATGGCGCGATGCACACACTGCTGGTGAATTTGGTACATTAAATCTAACTGCGGCCACACGTGCCACACCTGTTTTATCGGATATTGAATTTAATGATCAAGGGGATATGATTCTTGGCTTTATGGATCGTACCAGCTTGCAATTTGGTGCATTGAACTGGGGAACAACAGGCACATCTCGGATCCAAGTTGCTTCCGCTGGTGATATTTTAACCACCACTAATAACGGAGATGGCACGTTCACTGTTGAAAATATTACAACCGCTTCCGCGAACTCAACTTTGGCTACAGACGAGTTCTATGGTGGTGAAATTAAAACGCCTAATCATCGAGAAATAGCGCAGGGTGGCTTAGCTGTTTTACCCGGTTCTGGCGAGGTAATGTCAACAGCGATGGACCCGATTACATTTAATACAGGTGGTATTCTATGGTCTGATAATGGTGATGGTTCAAGAAATAATGGTTTTGAACTCTTTTTTGGTCGACAATCTTCTAACGCTGGTGCTGCTATCCCGGGTTTTATGGGTAAAGGTGCAGGTTTAGGCGATATCGAATTACTCTGTGATCCTGCGCCTATCCAAATTGGTAACCTTGTGTGGATAGACACAGATGGCGACGGCATTCAAAACAATAATGTCGCCGAACCAGGTATCGAAAATGTAACGGTTGAGCTTTATGCCGCATTAGATCCTGATGGCATATTTGATGACCTCGTCGGCACCACGGTGACCGATAGCTTAGGGCATTACTACTTCGGTGGTATCGGTAATGTTGGTATGACAGTTGGTAACCTCGAACCCAATACAGATTATGAAATCCGTGTTCCACTTGCAGATCCAGACTTAGCAGGTAACTCGCCGACAACCCAAGATGCAACCTCGGCTCTAGCAGATGATGATATCCGTGATAGTGATGGCGATAATGGTGTATTGAACGCAGGGGCTTCTACCATTGCTTATACAACCGGCGACCCCGGCCAAAACGACCATACACTAGATTTTGGTTTTGTTGGTTTACCTGTTGTCTCAATCGGCTCCATCGTTTGGAACGATCTTGATAACAGCGGTACGCAAGATCCAGGCGAAGCTGGTATTGCCGGTGCAGTTATTACGTTGATTGACCCAGTAACAGGCAATCCTGTACCTAGTGTTGGAACGCAAACAACCGATGCAACTGGTCGTTACTTCTTTGATAACTTACCTGAAGGTGATTACCAAATCCAAGTAGATATGACCGGTACAACGGGCTTTATTCCATCAACAACGCAAGTGGCTAATGCCGATGGTAATGCGCCAGGCGATTCTAATATTGCGACCACACCGTCAGCTGGTATCTACCGTTCTGCGACCGTAAACTTGGCAGGTGGGGCAGAACCGACAGCGGCTGCTGAAGTGAGTGGCTTATTGAATACCGCTAATGGCGGCGTGCTTGCCGGTGATGAGGCCGATGATGCAGCTGATGCGAATGGTAATATGACGGTGGACTTTGGCTTCTATGCCCCACCACTGGTCTCCATCGGCTCAGTCGTTTGGAGTGATGATGATAATAACGGCACACAGAATGCTGGCGAAGCCGGTATCCCCGGTGCCATCGTGACGTTGATTGACCCAGCCACAGGAAATCCTGTGCTAGGCGTGCCATCTCAACCAACTGATGGTAATGGTCGCTATTTCTTTGATACTTTACCTGAAGGTAATTATCAAGTGCAAGTCGATATGACGGGCATTCCTAACTTTATTCCAACATCAATACAAGTGGCGAATGCAGATGGTAATGCACCGGGTGATTCTAATATTGCGACCACACCTTCTGCAGGCATTTACCGTTCTGCTACGGTGAATCTGGCAGATGGGGCAGAGCCTACGGGCGGCGCTGAAGTAAGCTTGCTTCCTAACAATGGCGATAATGCCGATGATGCGGCCGATGCGAACGGTAATATGACGGTTGATTTCGGGTTTGTACCAACCGTTGTGATTGGTAGCCGGGTATGGATCGAGACAGATGGGGATGGGGATGCGAGCAATGGCGCCCCCACACCTGTTGTCGGTTCAATTGTGACGGCAACGTCTACCACAACCGGGTTAACGTATACCGATACAACAGATGGCGCTGGTAATTATGGTATTGATGTGCCTATTAATGATACTTATACGGTGACGATTACGCCACCACCAGGTCATGCACCCACTACCCAATTAGGCGGCGGTAACATCCCGTTAAATGACACCACGGGAGATGACCAAAGCCATGATGGTACAGGCACCACTGTGGTGGTTGAGACAACTGATAACTTATCCGTTGACTTTGGATTTGTGATTGCACCGCCAGCAACTGATATCCCAGTAAGTCCTAAATGGGCGTTGTTGATGTTAATGTTGGGATTGCTTCTCTTTTCTTTCCGCAGTGGGGGGTTAAGAAGAAGTTAGTCTCTAACTAGCTAAATAAAAAGGCCCCCTCGGGAAACCGAGGGGGCCTTTTTATTGTGGTATTGCTAAATAATATCTTATCAACCTTGAGCATATTCTCCATTTCAACACGAACCGTATTATATGCTCATAATGAGGCTGAAACAGGCAAATAAAACCCTGTAGAATAATGGGTATATTGATAGCTAAAGATGGAAACAAGATGACTAAGCGAATAGGGATCGTGATGGATCCTATTGCTAACATTAATATCAAAAAAGACAGTAGTTTCGCGATGCTGCTCGCGGCACAAGCACGCGGCTGGTCTTTATTCTATATGGAAGCGGCTGACATTTATCTACATGATGGCGACGTATCCGCGGTGATGTCGGCTTTATCTGTAACTGATATCAGCAACAATTATTATCAGCTAGACGAGGCATCTGAACAAAGCTTATCCTCTCTCGATGTCATTTTAATGCGTAAAGATCCCCCCTTTGATATGGAATATATTTACGCAACTTATCTGCTTGAACAAGCGGAATCAGCGGGTACTTTAGTCGTTAATAAACCGCAAAGCCTACGCGATGCCAATGAAAAATTATTTACCTCATGGTTCCCACAATGTTGCCCACCCACATTAGTGTCATCCAATGCCGACCGTATTCGTGCCTTTCAACAGCAGCATCATGATATTATTCTCAAACCGCTGGATGGCATGGGAGGGGCATCTATCTTTCGGCTAGCCGTGGGTGACCCCAATACTAATGTCGTTATTGAAACCATAACCGATCATGGTCAAAAAACGATTATGGCACAACGTTTTATCCCTGAAATTAGCGAAGGTGATAAACGTATTTTAATAATCGATGGTGAGCCGGTGCCTTATGCCCTTGCGAGGATTCCGGCGAAGGGGGAAACTCGTGGTAATTTGGCTGCGGGTGGACGAGCTGAGGGACGAGAATTAACAGCGCGTGACCGTTGGATTTGTGAGCAAGTGGGCGACACCCTGCGTCAAAAAGGATTACTCTTTGTTGGCATCGATGTAATTGGCGATTATCTGACGGAAATCAATGTCACCAGCCCAACCTGCATCCGAGAGTTGGATGGCTTGTATAACCTCGATATTGCAGGCCAGCTGATGGACAGCATTGACCAACGATTGGTGAAAAAATAACGTGATATTTTTTCGCACATTTTCACTTTTCATTTGCTTATCCTTGCTAATTGCCTGCAATCCGCCAGAACAACCGGCCCAACATGCAAAGTTTTATGCCTTTGGCACCGAAATTGATATTAGCCTCTGGGGGGTGAATGAAGAAACAGCGAATAATACTGTTGCTACTTTAGAAGCAGGGTTTTCCAATATAAATAATACATGGCATGCTTGGCAACCAAGCACACTCACCACAATCAATGATGCCATTCGCGAAGGCGTGCCTATTCCGATTGAATCCGATGTGGAGGCGCTTATTAGACAAGCTAAAACACTCGCCCAACAAAGTAACAACTTGTTTAACCCTGCGGCAGGAAAGCTTTTTGAGCTCTGGGGTTTTCATCGTGATGATTGGTTCGAGTCTCATCCGCCGCCCAACGCTATTGATATCCAAGCATGGCTTGATGCAGAAACAACAATGAATAATATCTATCTCGACAATGGCAAGCTCTGGTGTGATAACCCTGCGGTCAAATTAGGATTTGGTGCATTCGCAAAAGGCCATGCTGTCGATATTGCAATTAATATTTTAAAAGAACAAGGTATCGGCAATGCAATTGTGAATATTGGCGGTGATCTTCGGGCGATTGGTCGGCATGGCAATCGTCCATGGCGTATTGGGATCCGTCATCCAAAACAAGATGGCATGATCGCGATGCTTTCCTTAAAAGAGGGAGAAAGTGTGTTTACCTCTGGTGATTACGAACGTTTTTTTGAATATAATGGCAGCCGCTATGCCCACATTCTTGACCCTAGGACGGGGGCACCTGCAATAGAGTCTAGTTCCGTAACTGTATTACATGATAATGCTGCCGAAGCAGACGCAGCAGCAACCGCATTATTTGTTGCTGGCCAAGATTGGCCCGAAATTGCTCAGGCAATGGGTATTAAGAGTGTGATGGTGATACGGGCTAACGGTAATATTGAAATGAGCTCCGCAATGGCACACCGCATCGCGTTAGTTGAAAAAGAACAAACCATTATCATTCGGGATCTAAGCCGATAATGAAGACATTAAAGCGCATGCAATTAACGAGCACTATTACCCGGTTTACAAAAAGCTTGAAAGACAACACCATTTTTTCTGTTGTCCTTATTATGTCTCTATTGGTTCACATCACCGCACTGTTTAGCATTAGTTTCGCCGTGACTTCTCCGCCGAAAAATAAAGCCAAAGCCAATATTGAAATTACACTTGTCCGCGAGCAAACACCAAACCCACCTGAACAAGCAGATTATTTAGCCCAGGCGAATAATGCGGGTAGTGGCGAAGCAGAAGAGAAGTCACCTGAACCTAACCCTGCACCACAACAAAAAATAGCCGATGCAGCAGAGCCATCAAAATCAACTAAATCTACAGAAAAACCAAATGAGACTGAAACAATAGCGACCTCACCTATCGCTTCTGTAGAACCCATCTCTAAAGAGCCTGATCCAGTGATACCCCCCCCCGCACCCAAAGTAAGCCCCCCACCCATCACGCCTGTCACTAGCACACGAGCAGAGCGCAAAATAGTCGCCACGCCTGAAACACCTGACATTATCGCTGAGGCTGCTATTGCACCTGTTCAACCGACGCCTATTATTACACCGCCTAAAGCGAAACCCAGCGCAGCTAATCTAATGGCTAATTCCCTTGAGATTGCACGACTTGAATCAAAACTTAATACACTCTCAGCAACACTCGCTAAACGACCTAGAAAATTGCCTATTAACAGTGTGAGCGCCAAGAAATATGAAGCTGCAGCCTATCTGGAAGGCTGGCGTAAGAAAATTGAGCGGGTCGGCACGATCAATTATCCCCAAGAAGCAAAGCGCCAAGGTATCAGTGGTAAGCTTATGTTATCCGTTGATATTCATCCTGATGGGAGTGTTGGTGATATTGTGGTCTCCCAATCGTCAGGGCATGCCTTATTGGATAATGCGGCTATTAAAATTGTTAACCTTGCTGCACCTTATGCCCCGATTCCAGCCAATGTACTGGGCGAAAATTACGATATGCTTACCATCATCCGAACGTGGAATTTTGATACTTCTGGCTCGCTGCAAGCACGCTAATGCAATAGTGCTTTCAAATAATATCCTGTGTATGAATCCGAATGAGCAGCGATCGCCTCTGGTGTCCCTGTTGCGACAACTTGTCCACCGCCCGAACCGCCTTCTGGCCCCATATCAATAACCCAATCTGCTGTTTTAATCACATCCAGATTATGTTCAATCACCACAATCGTATTACCCCGTTCACGTAGGTGTTGCAATACGGTAAGCAACTGTTCAATATCATAAAAATGTAAGCCTGTTGTGGGTTCATCGAGCACATATAAAGTGCTGCCCGTATCGCGTTTGGAGAGCTCTTTTGAAAGCTTCACTCGCTGCGCTTCCCCGCCAGATAACGTTGTCGCATTTTGGCCCAGCTTAATATAGGTGAGTCCCACATCCATCAAGGTTTCTAATTTCTTCGCCACCAACGGAATATTTTTGAAGAATGCAAAAGCATCCTCAATCGTCATATTTAATACGTCGGTAATCGTTTTGCCTTTATAACGAATATCCAACGTTTCACGATTATAGCGCTGGCCTTTACACACATCACATGGCACATAAATATCAGGTAAAAAATGCATTTCCACCTTAATCAAACCATCACCCTGACAAGCTTCACAACGGCCACCCTTAACATTAAAGCTAAACCGCCCGGGACCATAACCGCGTGCGCGAGATTCGGGTAATCCAGCAAACAAATCCCGAATGGGGGTAAATAAACCCGTATAGGTTGCTGGATTTGAACGGGGTGTGCGCCCAATTGGACTTTGAGTAATCGCAACCACTTTATCAAGATGCGATAAACCACGGATGTCATCATGCGATGCGGGTTCATCTGATGCCCGATTCAATGTCATCGAGACTTGTTTTAACAAAGTATCGTTAATCAGCGTTGATTTTCCAGATCCTGATACACCGGTAATACACGTCATCAAGCCCACCGGAATAGATACATCAATATGTTGCAAATTATTGCCTGATGCGCCGATTATTTCTATCTGGCGATTGGGATCGGCTATTTTTCGCTTCTTAGGTATGGCGATACGTCTTTTACCTGATAAATATTGCCCCGTCAGTGAGTCTTTACTACTCATTATATCTTCTGGGGTACCACGGGCTACAATTTCACCCCCATGCACCCCTGCACCCGGGCCAATATCTAATACATAGTCCGCTGCACGAATTGCATCTTCATCATGCTCTACTACAATCACCGTATTGCCCAAATCACGCAAGCGCGTCAAAGTGCCCAATAAACGTTCATTATCGCGCTGATGCAAACCAATCGAAGGTTCATCAAGGATATACATTACCCCCACCAACCCTGCCCCGATTTGACTGGCGAGGCGGATCCGTTGTGCCTCACCGCCCGATAAGGTTTCCGCGCTACGCGCCAAGGTGAGATAATCCAATCCCACATTGACCAAAAAGGTCAGCCGATCATTAATTTCCGTTACCACCTTGCTGGCAATCTCACCGCGCTTGCCGGGCAAGCTTAAATTCTCAAATAATGTTTTCGCTTCACCAATCGGCAAGCTGCTCACTTCTGGCAAACTAATTTCACCAATAAATACATTGCGAGAAGGCAATGCTAGCCGTGCGCCATCACAATCAGGGCATTCTCGCACCGCATGATATTTTGCCAGCTCCTCACGTACACTATTTGATTCTGTCTCATGATAGCGCCGCGTAATATTTGGAATAATGCCCTCAAAGGTATGCTGTCTCGTCATCTTCTTGCCGCGTTCGCTAATATAGCTGAAATCAATTTCCTTGCGACCGCTACCCAGTAATACCACTTTCTGAGCCACCTCTGGCAAGGCTTCAAACGGTAAATCAATATCAAAATCATAGGCCGCTGCCAATGATTTAATCATCTGATAATAATAGGCATTACGGCGATCCCAGCCACGTACCGCACCTGCCGTTAGGCTCAATTCAGGATGCACCACGACCCGTTTTGGATCCACAAATTGGTTAACACCTAAACCATCGCAACTCCCACACGCCCCTGCAGGATTATTAAATGAAAACATCCGCGGCTCTAATTCAGGAATCGAATAGCCACAACTGGGACACGAAAAATGAGATGAAAAAAGCGTTTCATCCTTCGCATCATCCATATTCACAACAACAGAAATACCGTCTGATAATTGCAGCGCCGTCTCAAATGATTCTGCCAAACGTTGCTGCATATCAGAGCGTACTTTGAAGCGATCAACCACCGCTTCAATAGTATGTTTTTTGCGTAATGCCAACTCAGGTGGCTGGTCGAGTTCAATAATATCGCCATTCACCCGTGCGCGCACAAAGCCTTGCGCCCGTAAATTACGGAACACATCTTTGTGTTCGCCCTTGCGTGCTTGCACCACAGGCGCCAGCAGCATCATCCGCTGACCTTCTGGCATTGCCAACACCAAGTCTACCATCTGGCTTACCGTTTGTGCCGCTAAAGCCTCATGATGTGTTGGGCAACGCGGTTCTCCTGCACGCGCAAATAACAAGCGCAAATAATCATATATTTCGGTAATCGTGCCTACCGTTGAGCGTGGATTATGTGATGTGGATTTTTGTTCGATTGAAATGGCCGGCGATAAGCCTTCTATATGATCCACGTCCGGCTTTTCCATTATCGACAAAAACTGTCTCGCATAGGCAGATAATGATTCAACGTAACGCCGCTGTCCCTCGGCATATAAGGTGTCAAACGCAAGTGAGGACTTACCAGACCCAGACAGGCCCGTAATTACGATCAGCGAATCACGCGGTAAATCCACATCAATATTTTTCAAGTTATGGGTGCGTGCACCGCGAATACTAATACTTTTCATCGAACATCCGTAGTAAGATCCAACAGATAACTATAACCCTGAATAGACAATGACGCAAAACCAAAATACAAATAATCAAATGACGCCATTAGAAAAACGCAGCATTGCAGGCCTATCTGCCATCTTTGGCTTCCGCATGCTCGGGTTATTTATGATCTTTCCCGTATTTACGCTCAATGCAGGACAATATGAACATGCCACCCCCATGCTGATCGGCCTCGCCATTGGTGCTTATGGGCTTACCCAGGCCTTATTACAAATTCCCTTTGGCATGCTCTCCGATCGCATTGGCCGTAAACGCGTGATCACCTTCGGCCTCTTGCTCTTCGCCGCGGGCAGTATCGTTGCCGCCCTAGCCGATAATATCTACCTCGTTATCGCCGGTCGCTTATTGCAAGGTAGCGGCGCTATTGCTGCCGCCATTATGGCGCTCACCGCCGATCTCACCCGCGATGAACATCGCACCAAGGCCATGGCCAGCATTGGTATCAGCATTGGTCTCTCCTTCTCCATTGCCCTCGCCGCCGGCGCCTCGCTCGCCCACTGGATTGGGCTTTCTGGTATCTTCTGGTTCACCGCCGTCTTAGCGCTCATCGGTATCGCCGTACTCCATCTCTGGGTGCCTACACCCATTCGCGCCAGCGCACATCGCGACCTTAAACCCGTTCCCCAACAAATTGGCCACGTCTTGCGCCATCCAGATATGAGAAGGCTCGTTGTCAGTATCCTCGTGCTCCACTTATTACTCACTCTCAGCTTCTTTGCTCTGCCGATTGCCCTACAAGATTTTGCCGGCCTCGCCAAAGCCAAACATGGGCTCGCCTATCTGCCTGTATTACTCATCGCCTTTATTAGCATGGTGCCCTTTATCATCATCGCCGAAAAACGTCGAAAGATGAAACCCATATTCATTGGTGCCGTTATCATGCTCAGTATTGCCCAACTCGGCTGGGCTGTGCTGCCCACCAGCATCGCCAGCTTGCTCTTCTTCCTTTGGTTATTCTTCACCGCCTTTAATATCCTAGAAGCCAGCCTACCCTCGCTCATGAGCAAACTCAGTCCGCTCGCCAATAAAGGTACGGCAATGGGCGTCTATTCCAGCGCGCAATTTATCGGCGCCTTCCTCGGCGGGATCCTCGGTGGCGCGCTTTACACCTATTGGGGCGTAGTCGGTATCTTCACCTTCGGCGGGATCATCACCCTCACATGGGCAATATTCCTCTTGCCTATGAAGCAGCCTGTTCATCTCAGCAGCCGTATTCTCAGCTTGCCCACCCTCACCCTCACAGCTGATAATGCCGATAATATCGCTGGCCAGCTTCTCTCTATAGCAGGCATCAAAGATGTCATCGTCGTCGCTGAAGAAAAGGTCGCCTATCTTAAATATCGGCCTGAAGAATTTGATGAAACAACCTTAAATAATTTCGTTATAAAGCCCTAAAAATGAATATCGAAAAAATTCGCAATACCTTTTTACCCAAAAAGGTGAAAATTCTCTTAATTGGCGAGTCCCCTCCAAAACGCGGGGGATTTTTCTATGTTAAAAGTGCAATGACGACTTTTACTTCCCGTCCTTATGAACAAGCGTTTAATATTACGTTTTCTGATCCTCAGACTTTCCTAGAACACTTTCGGGATTCTGGATGCTTCCTTGATGATTTAAGTCATGAACCAGTCGACCATTTACCAAAAACAAAACGTGAAGAAGCCTTAATAAAAGAAATCCCTCATTTGGCTAATCGGTTGAAAAATTGGGAGCCTTCCGTTATTTGTATCATTCTTAAAAAAATTGAAAATCATGTCCAAGAGGCCATAAATTTGTCCGGAATTAAAACTACTGTATATACATTACCCTTCCCTGGTAATGGTCATCAAGGGAAATATATTGATAAAATGACAATAATTATCCAAGACCACCTAGTTTAGAAAACAGAGATTTAACATGACAATACGCATCGGCATAAACGGCTTCGGCCGTATGGGGAAACTGGCATTACGCGCAGGTTGGGATCGCGCTGATCTTGAGTTTGTGCATATCAACGAAGTTGAAGGTGATGCTGCATGTCATGCACACCTGCTCGAATTTGATTCTGTACATGGAAACTGGGGAAAAGAGAAAGTAATTACTCACTTTCCCAACCAAATAGTAATTGATGAACAAGCGATTTCATTCGGCCAAACCGCTTCACCTGCTGAAGTTGATTGGCAAGCCTTGGGCGTCGATTTAGTCTTAGAATGCTCAGGAAATTTCAAAACTGAAGCCGATCTTCAACCGTATTTTGATCTAGGCGTTAAGAAGGTATTAGTCTCCGCGCCTTGTCCTGATCCTGCGTTAAATTTAGTCTATGGTGTGAACCATGATCTTTATAACCCTGCCCAACATCATATCGTTACTGCTGCATCATGCACCACCAATTGTTTGGCGCCTGTGGTGAAAGTCATGCATGAATCATTAGGCATCAAACATGGTTCTATGACCACCATTCATAATATTACTAATACCCAAACCATCGTCGATAAAGGTCATAAAGATTTACGCCGTGCCCGCGCCGCCAGCCAATCTTTAATCCCAACAACAACGGGTTCGGCAAAAGCCATTACCATGATCTTCCCAGAGTTAACTGGCAAACTGAATGGCTCCGCCGTGCGCGTACCCTTGCTCAATGGCTCCTTGGTCGATTTTGTATTTGAATCCAATCGCGCCACCACTGCCGAGGAAGTAAACGCCTTATTTAAAACTGCTGCTGAAAATGAACTGAGTGGCATTTTGGGTTATGAAACCCGGCCACTCGTCTCATCTGATTACACTAATGACCCACGCTCAGCCATAGTCGATGCCCCATCGACTATGGTGATTAATAACACCCAAGTGAAAATCCTAGCGTGGTATGACAATGAATGGGGTTATGTGAACCGTATGGTTGATATTGCCAGCATGATGGCGAAGGCGATGTAAGGTATGCAAACCATCCAAAACTGGCGAGATTATGCGGTTATTACTGGCGGCTATTGGGCCTTCACGCTCACTGATGGCGCCATCCGCATGTTGGTGGTGCTTTATTTCCATCAACTAGGCTATTCGCCGCTCGCGATTGCCGGCTTATTTGTATTCTATGAATTCTTTGGCATCATCACCAACCTCCTCGGCGGCTGGCTCGGCGCACGATTTGGGCTGAATCGAACAATGCACGCAGGCATGCTGCTGCAAGTCTGTGCGCTGTTCATGCTCACTGTGCCCACTGAATATCTGACTATTTTCTATGTCATGATTGCCCAGGCCTTATCCGGCATCGCCAAAGACCTCAATAAAATGAGCGCCAAAGCCAGCGTAAAATTATTTGTCCCTAGCAATAACGACAATACCTTATTCAAATGGATCTCCCTCCTCACTGGCTCAAAAAACACCTTAAAAGGGATCGGCTATTTCCTTGGCGGCGCGCTGCTAGCATGGTTAGGTTTTCAAGCCGCATTGCTTGCCCTCGCAGGTAGCTTATTTGCTGTGCTCATCCTAACCACCTTATTATTACCCCACGACTTAGGCAAAACAAAATACAAACCCGAATTCTTACAGCTTTTCTCACATGATCCCGCCATTAACTGGCTCTCGGCAGCCCGTTTTTTCCTATTCGGCGCACGCGACATTTGCTTCGTTGTTGCCCTACCCGTCTATCTAAGTAGCCAACTAGGTTGGGGATTTGAACAAATTGGCTTATTCTTTGCCCTCTGGATTATTGGCTATGGACTTATACAAGCGCTCACGCCTAGCGTATTAAAAGGCAAACAACCCAGTGGTAAAACAGCACAAGTCCTCGCCTTTAGCCTTATGGGAGTCCCAGCCCTTATCGCCTTCGCATTATCGCAAGGCTTACCAGCGGCAACCATCTTAATCATCGGCCTCAGCCTATTCGCTATTCTATTTGCCTTAAACTCCGCTGTGCATTCCTATCTCATCGTTGAATGGTCTGCCCATGATAAAGTCGCCCTGAATGTCGGCTTTTATTACATGGCTAACGCCGGCGGGCGGCTCTTAGGCACCTTATTATCGGGCTTAATGTATCAAACTTATGGCCTCACAGGCTGCTTGCTCACCGCCAGCTTATTTATCGCGGTGGCAGGCATACTGTCTATCAAGCTACCTCGATAGTATTAGATGGGCTAAGACATACACTCCTTGACAACATGATTCTCGGTTTGTAGCCTATCCTTAATAATACAAAGAATAATTGTCCGTATAGTTCATATATAATGAGAATTGTCATTCTCGTTATTAACAAGTTATGTCTTATAAAAAGATAAATAAATGAAATCCATATATACAATTCTCATATCCATTGCCTTACTAGCATCTTCAAATTTGTACGCATTTCAAGCGCAATGGAGTTCCAATTTTTCTATCGATATAACCCGTAATGGTATAAATGAGACAGTTACATATAACCTCAAAGAGACAGCGCAAAATTACGAGGCAAGCCTAGTTATAATAACAGAAGAAAAAAATATTTTATGGCATCATGAATATTCGATGACAAAAGACGATTTAGTCGGTGATTTATTAGCCAATGAAGGTGGGATCTCTATAGCACACTGGGTTAAACACTTTTTTGATGGTTCTCTAATTTATGGCGCAAAATTTGAGAAATATAAAATTAAAAGAGAAGAAATTAACATGGCTTTTTTGGAATTCTATTCAACACAATTGAAACCTACTAAAAATGAATTAAAAGATCTTATTCTCTCCAATAAAATTAATACCCTATTTTCCTATCGAGCCAGTTGGCGAGAAGACCTTGTTATGTTGGTATATGTACCAAAATTAAAAAAACTCGTTCATTATTCAGATGGGGAATATTAAAACCACCTAATTTCGACGTTCTATGTAAAACAGGGAATTAAAAATGAAAACAATGAATTGCAACCAGCTGGGTGGTGCTTGTGAAAAAGAATTTCATGCTAATACTTTTGAAGCAATAGCCGATCTTAGCAAGCAACATGCTATGGAAATGTTTCAAGAAAATGATGAAGCACATCTAAACGCCATGAAAAAAATGCAAGAACTAATGAAAACACCAGAAGCAATGCAACACTGGTTTGATAGCAAAAAAAATGAATTTGATGTATTGCCTGAAGACTAAATTAAATACACATAATAAGCCACTCAAACAGGGTATTATGTGTGAAAAACCATAGGGCAATAACATATTAGAACTACGACCAACTTGTGAGCATTGCAACAAAGATTTGCCTCCGAATTCAACTGAGGCAATGATCTGTTCTTATGAATGCACATTTTGTAAGCAGTGTGTTGATAAAATATTAAATAACGTGTGCCCTATTTGTGGTGGCGGTTTTTGCAAAAGGCCCATTAGACCCGCTAATAACCTTAAAGATAATAATTATCTCGGTAATGATCCAGCAACATCTACAGTTATCCATAAGCCACTGGATATAAAAAGTCATCTGGCGTTTTCAAAACCAATAAAGGATATTCCACCATATGAGCGGTAGGTGATCAAGCAGCGTTCAAGGCGGCCGCCGATTTAATTCCCTTGAATCGCCCTGCTCGCCTAAAGCGGCTTAGTATAAACAAACGCCCCACGGATCTGGCCAGCGGTAAAGCCTGTTGCGTGATCGTTTGGATAAAGTTCAATTAGTTTAGCCTGCACCTCTGGCGCAATTTTTTCGCCATGGCAGGTCAAACATACGCCGCCTGTTGGTATCGCCTTCATCATCCGAAATTGCTGGCCACCCGTAACGCTAGCAATATCCACATATTTTAATGAATCAATCGTTTCGCCATTCGCTAAGCGCATTTCAAAATCATTTAATACTTTGCTTTGCCATTCATTCGGTACACCCATTGTCGGATTACGATTTTTCAAGCTCACCCGAGTCAGCATGGCACCATATTCGCCACCAATTTGCTCTGCTAGTATCGGCGCACGGGTATGGCACACCTCAACCGCATTCACAGGGCCGCCATTTTTCATCGCGCCCACTAGCTCAGATTTCAATGTCGTCGCAAATTGTTTAATCACCCCTTTTGCATCTGCAATATGCGCTAATTTCTCAGCATCAGAGATAACAGACTGTGCTGGTTTATATTCAGCGACATCATTACTGGAATCGCAGGCGGTGAATGCCAATAACACACTCATTAAGCCAACTAATTGTAGTTTATTCATCTTAATCTTTCCTTTTTGTCTTAATATTCTTTTTAAGAATAACTATATCATAAATCTGAATATAGTTTCAGAAATGTAACTTTTCGCATTAAGACAGGTCTATGTAATAGAACCTTTGCCCCATTTATGGAGAAATTATCATGATTAAACTACTTACAATTTTACTCGCAAGTATCGCCATGACAAGCATTGCTTCGGCAAAAACGATACATCGCGTTAATACGAACTCTTTATCTATCGCTGCAATAGAAATCAATGCGATGAATGCGCCACCCGCAGTCAATACGACATTAGCACAGCCCTACTCAAATGCAGACGAACAATATAATTCACTTTCTCGTGCTGTATTAGCAAAACAAGGAACTAAAACAGTTTATTTACGCTTCGATTCGGGCACGCCTGTTTTCTATCGTAAGCCAATACCAGAAGAGATTATCTCTCCGACGGCTTACCATTTCTGGCGCCACACACGCTAACGGGCCTCCGCCACACCCTCACCACGTGGATCGCTTGCCGCATCCACGTGGTTTGTTCTTTTATCCCATAAAATAGCTTGCATATTGCCATACCGGCGATTCATTTCTTTAAACTGATGTCCGCGCTTCGCTAATGCTGAAATGGTTTCCGCACCTAAGCCACCTTGCTCATATTGCACCACATCAGGCAAATATTGATGATGAAAACGCGGCAAACTCACCCATGATTTGGCTGGCTTATCGTCTACAAAATCGAGTATTCCCAACAACACCATCGAGATAATTCGGCTGCCACCTGGTGTGCCTAAAATCGCAATATGGTCGGCATCTTCTAGAAAAGTTGGGCTCATACTGGATAACATCCGTTTTCCGGCTACGATCTCATTCGCCTTTCCACCCACTAATCCATATACATTCGGCACACCAGACTTAATCGAGAAATCATCCATTTCATCATTAAGCACTACCCCCGTGCCTGCTGGCATAAAGCCTGAACCAAAAGGATAATTAATGCTTAACGTGGCCGCCACCCGATTCCCTGCTTTATCTAAAATAGAAAAATGGGTTGTATCCTCACCGCCGGCTTCAATTTCTGCCGTGCTCGCTAAATTGGCGCTCGGCATCGCCTGATCTAAACGAATCGATTCCCGCAAGCCTGCGGCATAATCTGGATCTAATAGTTGTTCAAGCGGCATATCCACAAAATCCGCATCACCCAAATAGCGCGCCCGATCATGGTAACCGCGGCGCATGGCCTCAATAACTACATGCTTCTTATCAATCTCATTCATACCAGCCAAATCATAGCCCGATAAAATATTAAGCACTTCCATCAACACCACCCCGCCCGATGAAGGCGGCGGCGCACTGGTTATTTTCACACCCTGATACATCCCTGTTATCGGCGCACGCTCAATAATTTGATATGCATCCAAATCTGCCTGTGTCCAAATCCCGCCTGCAGCTTGCACGCCTGCCACTAAGCTCTCAGCCACTGCGCCCGCATAAAACCCTGCCCGCCCTTCTTTTGCCAACGCTTTTAGCGTGTTTGCTAAATCAGTTTGCACTAATCTCGCACCCGCAGACATCACTTCGCCATTCTCTAAAAATACATTCGCTGCCGCCGCAGATTGCCGTAATGCATTTAATCGAAAACCACTCATTGCGCGATAATGTTCGCCTATTTCAAACCCTTTTTCAGCATAACGAATGGCGGGTACCAAGCTCTGTTCTAACGGTAATTGTCCATATTGTGCCGCTAAATGCACCAACCCTGCTGGCAACCCCGGGATTCCCGCGGCTAACGCACCATCCATAGAAAGTTTAGGAATCGGTTCGCCGTTCACATCTAAATACATATCCCGCGTAGCTGCTAGCGGCGCCTTCTCGCGACCATCAATCATAATCTCGCGGTTATTTTTAGCCTCATGCAATAACCAAAACCCACCGCCGCCCAAGCCCGACCCCATCGGCTCCACCACGGCTAAGGCCGCGCTCACCGCCACTGCCGCATCAAAGGCATTGCCGCCTTGCTCAAGGATCTCAAATCCCGCTTCTGTTGCTAAAGGATGGGCGGTTGCAATCGCCGCCTTTGATGGCAACAAAACAGCCGGCTCACAGCCAGACAGCAATAAACCTAGGCATAGGAAAATAAATAATCGCCCCCGTTTAATGTACATAAATTCTCTCTTTCCATATCTCATACAAGCAGTGTAAACTACAAGAATAATTAACACTAGGATATTAGCTATGTCAGTCAATAAAGTCATTCTCGTCGGTCGTCTTGGTGCGGATCCAGAAAGCCGCTCTTTCCCTAATGGGGGGTCAATCTGCAATATCAATGTCGCCACGTCAGAGCGTTGGAAAGATAGAGAAACAGGCGAACGCA
>CAZRAY010000016.1:15126-34935 GCA_964598235.1 uncultured Piscirickettsiaceae bacterium | reverse complement strand
AGCTAGATGGTTTAGCGCGCAACAAGAAACAAGAACTCATTTTTACGATTGTTAAAGCTAACGCTAAGAATGATGATGATATTACTGCCAGCGGTGTTTTAGAGTTATTACCGGATGGTTTTGGTTTTTTGCGGTCCCCAGAAGATTCTTATATTGCTGGCCCGGATGATGTCTATGTGTCACCGAACCAAATTAGACGTTTTAGCTTGCGAACAGGCGATACGATTGAAGGGAAAATACGAGCGCCTAAAGATAGCGAACGTTATTTTTCACTGATTAAAGCAGATATGATTAACTATGAAGCGCCAGATAAATCAAAAAATAAGGTGCCGTTTGAAAATTTAACGCCACTTTTCCCAAATGAACGCTATAGTTTGGAACGTGGTAATGGTAGTACGGAAGATTTAACGTCTCGGATCATTGATTTAGCCGCGCCGATTGGGAAAGGCCAACGCGCCTTGATTGTTGCTCCTCCCAAA
Source organism: uncultured Piscirickettsiaceae bacterium (assembly GCA_964598235.1). Classification (GTDB taxonomy): domain Bacteria; phylum Pseudomonadota; class Gammaproteobacteria; order Nitrosococcales; family Methylophagaceae; genus UBA652. The sequence goes on along the minus strand of CAZRAY010000016.1, from coordinate 34,456 downwards.
ACGGGTAAAACGATGATGCTGCAAATGGTGGCACAATCTATTACGGCAAATTACCCTGATTCAGATTTGATTGTTTTATTGATTGACGAACGCCCTGAGGAAGTGACCGAGATGTCTCGTTCAGTACGGGGTGAAGTGGTGTCGAGTACCTTTGATGAGCCTGCTACGCGCCATGTGCAAGTGGCTGAGATGGTGATTGAGAAAGCAAAACGCTTGGTAGAACATAAGCGTGATGTAGTGATTTTATTGGATTCTATTACCCGTTTAGCACGAGCCTATAATACGGTTGCGCCTTCATCTGGTAAGGTGTTAACTGGTGGTGTTGATGCGAATGCATTACAACGTCCGAAACGCTTCTTTGGTGCCGCGCGGAATGTGGAAGAAGGGGGGAGTTTAACGATTATTGCCACGGCATTGGTTGAAACAGGTTCGCGGATGGATGAGGTTATCTTTGAGGAATTCAAAGGGACCGGTAATATGGAAATTCAATTAGATCGAAAACTTTCTGATCGTCGTATGTATCCTGCGATTCATATTATGAAGTCAGGCACCCGTCGTGAAGAAAGACTGACGAATGAAGCTGATCTACAGAAACTATGGGTGTTGAGAAAAATATTGGCACCGATGGAGCCGGTTGCGGCAATGGAATTTTTATTAGAACGTTTGCAAGCAACAAAAACGAATCTTGAATTTTTTGATTCGATGAAACAAGGTTAACCGAATAACGCCAGTATGGCTAAAGATATAAACATGCAGCAGCCTGTTATATTTTTAATGGGGCCGACTGCGGCGGGCAAAACCGATCTTGCCATTGAAATAGCCAAACAATACACTAATATTGAAATTATCAGTGTTGATTCGGCATTAGTCTATCGGGGGATGGATATTGGCACGGCAAAGCCAGAAACAGAGATCCTTGCGCAATACCCCCATCATTTAGTGGATATTATTGAGCCAACAGAAAACTATTCTGCGGGGGCCTTTTGCCATGATGCCCGTCGTTTGATTGATGACATCCATGCGCGCGGAAAAATTCCTTTATTAGTCGGCGGCACAATGCTTTATTTCAATGCATTGCAGTATGGGATTGCTGATTTGCCTGATGCAGATCCTGCCGTACGTGCAAGATTGGATGCTGAGGCTGATAAAGTTGGCTGGCAGGCATTGCATCATCGTTTATCAGAAATAGATCCTACGGCGGCAAAACGGATCCATGAAAATGATCCACAGCGCTTGCAACGTGCACTTGAAGTACATGAAATAACAGGGAAAACACTCACGGAGTTGACCCAAGACACTGCCACTGATTTTCCTTATCCAATCATTAAAATAATTCTATCACCGTTTGATCGAAAAATATTACATCAACGTATTGCGAACCGATACGAGGATATGATGGTCTTAGGATTGATCGAGGAAGTAAAACAGTTATTTGAACGGCCAGATTGTCATGATAAATTGCCGTCGATGCGTGCGGTAGGTTATCGACAAGTTTGGTCTTATCTTGAACAAGCGGATGATCCAGCATATGATCAGGATACGTTGATCGAAAAGGCAATTATTGCAACCCGGCAAATGGCGAAACGCCAATTGACGTGGTGTCGTTCTCAGCAAGATGGGGTGTGGTTTGACAGCGGCCCTGATTTACCCGTTGTATCGGTAATACAATTTTTGCAAGATCAACTGTAACAATAGCAAGATTTAAAACGTCTATATTCTTCGATAAAAATAATAATTTAGGAGAAGTTAAAATGGCTAAAATGAAATCATTACAAGATCCATTCTTGAATGCATTACGCCGTGAGGGTGTTGATGTGTCTATTTATTTGGTGAATGGGATTAAACTACAAGGTAAGATTGATTCCTTTGATCAGTTTGCGATTTTATTACGCAGCACAGTGAATCAATTGATCTATAAACACGCAATTTCGACAATTGTGCCGGAGCGTAATGTGAATATAACTGAGGAAGATAGTTGATGCGACCATTGCACAATTCAAGCACGAGGGAAAATAGCCAAAATCCCCCTTGTTTCCACCAAAAAATCGAGAAAGAAATAGCTATTACACTCATTTTGGGTGAAAACAAATGAATATTTTTTCTTATTTTTCTTTCGCACATGAATTGTGCAAAGGCCTCATCATTGTTTGAAAGACACGAAGGCGCGGCCTTTTCAGAAAAAGGCGAAAAAGAAGCTGTTGTGCTGGTACATTTGAATTTTAACCAGCGGGATTTTGATGATATTGAACAAGAATTTATTGAGTTAGTAAATTCTACCGGTGTAAAAATATCCACGATTATTCATGGTAAGCGTCGTGCGCCTGATGCAAAGTTCTTTGCAGGGAAAGGCAAAGTTGAAGAAATCAAGGAAGCGGTGGTGGCGGCGGATGCGGTATTGGTGATGTTTAATCATGATTTATCACCCAGCCAAGAACGAAATTTGGAAGCGGCTTTAGAATGCCGCGTGATTGGTCGAACAGGCTTAATTTTAGATATCTTTGCGCGTCGTGCCCGTTCCCACGAGGGTAAATTACAAGTTGAGCTTGCGCAGCTGGGGCACATGTCGACACGATTAGTGCGCGGTTGGACGCATTTGGAGCGCCAAAAAGGCGGGATTGGTTTGCGTGGCCCGGGTGAAACACAATTAGAAACCGATAGACGACTATTGAATAACCGGATTAAGACGTTAAAAAAACGCTTGGCGAAGGTGATGTCGCAGCGAGATCAAGGTCGGCGCTCTAGGCAACGTGCTGAGGTGCCTGTTGTTTCATTAGTGGGTTACACCAATATGGGAAAATCAACTTTATTTAATCGGATGACGTCATCTGATGTGTATGCGGATAATCGTTTGTTTGCAACCTTAGACCCGACCTTGCGGCGGGTAAAGCTAATGGAAACACAAGCCTTAGTGATGGCGGATACCGTTGGATTTATCCGAGATCTGCCACATAGCTTGGTCGAATCTTTTCGATCGACGTTGGAAGAAACCCGTGATGCAGCGTTGTTATTGCATGTAGTGGATGCAGGTGCGTCGGATCGTGATGGCTTAATTGGCCATGTGGATAAGGTGTTGGCGCAAATTAAGGCCAGTGATGTGCCGCAATTGATTATCTGCAATAAGATTGATAAGTTGGCTGACCATGTGCCGAGGATTGATCGAGATGAGAATGGTAAGGCCTATCGTGTATGGCTTTCAGCACAAACAGGTGCCGGTTTGGATTTATTAAGACAGGTCTTGCAAGAATATTTCCCAGAACAAGGGACGGAATGATTGCGGCGGCGGTCAGGAGAACGTAAAATAGTCAGTATTGCGCCTGCAGATATGGGCGATATAACATTTCAAATGGAGTAAACAATGGCGTGGAATGAACCAGGTAAGGATGGACAAGATCCTTGGGGTGGTGGCAAAAATGATGGCCCACCTGATTTGGAGGATGTGATCAGAAATATCCGAGATAAAATTGGTGGCGGTAAGGGTGGCAAGCCGCGTTCTGCTGGCAGTGGCGATCAAGGCGGTTTTGACTTGGGTGGCATAGGCTTATTTGCAGGCGTTGCATTATTGGTGTGGCTGCTTTCAGGTATTTATATTGTGGGCCCTGCGGAACGTGGCGTGGTGTTGCAGTTTGGTAAATATAAAGAAACAACATTATCTGGCCCACACTGGCATATCCCCGTCCCTTTTCAGCATGTTGAGAAAGTGGATGTGGAAGCCAGTCGGAATGCTAATATTGGTTTTAGAACAGCAGATGGTCGTCGTAGCGCAGGTGGTGCGGTGCATTCGGAATCATTGATGTTGACCAAAGATGAAAATATTATTGATTTGAAGATTGCGGTGCAATATCGGATTAAGAATGCAGAAGATTATTTATTTAATGTTCGGAACCCTGATTTAACCTTGCGCCAGATGACTGAAAGCGCGGTGCGTGAAACAGTGGGGCAGGCGGATATGGATTTTATTTTGACAGAAGGTCGGAGTGAAATCAGTAGCAAAATTGAGATTGCGTTGCAAGAAGTGCTAGATGCGCGGGTAACCGGTTTAGTGGTGACCAGTGTGAATATGCAGGATGTGCAACCACCCGAAGAGGTGCAAGCGGCATTTGATGATGTGGTGAAAGCGCGAGAAGATAAAATTCGGCATGTGAATGAGGCAGAAGCGTATGCCAATGATATTGTGCCACGTGCACGGGGTGCGGCCTTCCGGATTGAGCAAGAAGCAGAAGGTTTTAAAAGTGAAGTGTTGGCGAAAGCCTATGGTGAAAGCAGCCGTTTTTCGCAAGTCCGTGAAGAATATGAGCTGGCACCTGCGATTACACAGGAACGCTTATATTTAGAAAGTATGGAAGCGATTTATCAAAATAGCCAGAAGGTGATGATTAATTTACCGGCGAATAGTAATAATATGTTGTATTTACCGTTAGATAAAATGATGGGTGGTGGCTCAAAAGGTGGTTCTAGTTCAGCACCACCTCCACCAATGATGAATATATTGACGCCGAATACGCCATCAACCCAACAAGATGATTCACGTAGAGGAGGTCGATAATGCCATTACGATTAATTTTAGCGATTGTTGCAATCGCGGTACTTGCCTCATCGGTATTTTTTGTGGACCAGCGTGAGAAGGTTTTATTGCTTCGCGTGGGTAAAATTCAACAAGCGAATGTTGAACCGGGCTTGCAGTGGAAAATTCCTTTTTTAGAAGAAGTGAAGCGGTTTGATGGCCGTATCCTAACGTTTGATGCCAAACCGTCGCGTTATTTGACGGGCGAGAAAAAGAATGTGTTGGTGGATTCTTTTGTGTTGTGGCGTATTAATGATGTTGCAGCGTATTACACCTCTATGAGTGGTGATGAAGAGCGCGCTAAATTACGTTTATCTCAGATTGTGAAAGATGGTTTACGTGCTGAATTTGGTCAGCGCACGATTCGACAAGTTGTGTCTGATGATCGTCGTGCGATGGTGGCAGGTATTATTATTAATGCGAACGAAGATCTAAATAAATTTGGGATCGAGGTGTTAGACGTTCGGATTAAGCGAATTGATTTGCCGACCAAGGTAAGTGATTCGGTTTATCGCCGAATGGAATCTGAGCGGGAAAGGGTTGCGAAAGAATTGCGTTCCCAGGGCGCGGAAGCCGCTGAGAAGATCCGTTCGGATGCAGATAGACAGCGTACGGTTATTTTGGCGGCAGCAAACCAGAAATCGGAAGAAATTCGCGGTAACGGTGAAGCGCAAGCAACGAAAGTGTATGCCGAAGCTTATGGTAAGAATGAAGATTTTTATGCTTTATACCGTCGCTTGACTGCATATCAAAAAATATTCTCGGGTAATGATACGTTGGTGTTAGACCCATCAGGTGATTTCTTTAAGAAATTTGCCGATCCAACTGCTAATTAGCAGCAATGGGATTATGGGATAGCCTGTGGGTTGCCACAGGATTGATATTAATTATGGAAGGGGTGTTGCCGGCATTAAGCCCTGCAGCCTTCCGAGAGATGATGCTGAAAGTGGCGCAGATGAGCGATCAGACGCTTCGACATATTGGCATGGTGAGCATGCTTGCGGGTGCGATTGTGCTCTATTGGATAGGCAATTAAAATTATGAGTACAGAACAACGTTGGCTATTGCCGGATGGCATTGATGAGTTGATGCCTGCACAGGCTGCGCAGCTGGAATCTTTGCGTCGCAAGGTTGTTGATTGCTTATCGAGCTGGGGCTATGAATTAGTGGTGCCGCCGTTGGTGGAATATTTAGATTCATTGCTAACGGGCGCGGGTGAAACCTTAGATTTACAAACCTTTAAGCTGACTGATCAAATGTCGGGTCGCTTATTGGGTGTGCGTGCGGATATGACACCACAAGTGGCACGGATTGCGGCGCATCGTCTGAAAAGTGATGATGTGTTGCGCTTATGTTATATCGGCAGTGTGTTGCATACTAAACCGAATGGTTTGGGCGGCTCGCGTAATCCGATTCAGTTAGGCGCTGAGATTTATGGCCATGCTGGGCCTGAAAGTGACATGGAAATATTGCAGCTGATGATGGCGGTGTTGGATGAATGCAATGTTGCAGAATCGGTATTTATCGATTTAGGCCATGTGGGTGTATACCGTGGTTTGGCCGAACAGGCTGGCTTAGATGCGGCCCAAGAGCAAGCTTTGTTCTCAGCCCTGCAGCGTAAGTCATCACCTGATATTGCAGCGTTATTGGCAGGCTATAATTTGTCTGCGAGTTCGCAGGCGATGTTGTTTGCATTGGCAGAATTGAATGGTGATGTGTCAGTATTAGATAAAGCAGCGAGTGTGTTGAAAGATGCGCCGCAAGCAGTGCAAGATGCCTTGGCGCAATTAAGGGATATGGCGGCAATGATGGCAAGTCGATTGCCGAATGTGCCGGTGCATATTGATTTAGCAGAGTTACGGGGCTATCACTATCATACGGGCTTGGTATTCGCGGCTTATCGTAGCGGTGTATCGCAGGCAATTGCGGTGGGTGGACGTTATGATGATATCGGCGGCGTATTTGGTCATGCCCAACCCGCAACTGGTTTTAGCTTAGATATGAAAAACTTGGTGGAATTTGCCAATGATACGAGTCGGCCAGCAGTTATTTCAACGCAGTGGTCTGCTGATGCAGAACAAGCGGCTGCCATCGCAATATTGCGGGCGGCAGGCGAATCAGTGCGTTATCAATTGCCGAATGCCGCGGATAATGCAACAAGACAATTATTAAAACAAGATGGCCGCTGGGTAGTGGTTGGAGAATGAGTGTGGTCAAAAATCTAGTCATTATCGGTTCTCAATGGGGCGATGAAGGGAAAGGCAAGCTGGTTGATTTATTGACCGATAATGTCGCTGCCGTCGTGCGCTTCCAAGGTGGACATAATGCTGGACACACACTTGTTTTAGATGGCCAGAAAACGGTATTACACTTAATTCCATCGGGTATTTTGCGTGAGAATGTGCAATGTTTGATTGGTAATGGCGTGGTGCTATGTCCAGAAGCGTTGTTGACAGAAATGACAGCGTTGGAAGCGAAAGGTGTACCAGTACGCCAGCGCTTGAAAATCAGCGCGGCGTGCCCGTTAATTTTGCCTTATCACATTGCCTTAGATCAAGCGCGGGAAGCGCGGCGCGGCAAAAAAGCGATTGGTACGACAGGGCGCGGTATTGGCCCGGCATATGAAGATAAAGTCGCCCGTCGCGGCTTGCGCTTGGGTGATTTGCAAGATGAAGCCAGCTTTGTGCGTAAGCTAGAAGATGTGATGGCATATCACAACTTTGCATTAGAACATTATTATAAAGTTGACCCAGTCAGCTTTGAGCAAGTGCGTGATGAAACGCTGGCGATGCGGGATATTTTGTTGCCGCTGATTGCCGATGTACCGCAAATGCTAAAAGAATATTCCGAAGCAGGTGACAATGTGATGTTTGAAGGGGCGCAAGGCGCCTTATTAGATATTGACCATGGTACTTATCCTTATGTGACCTCCTCGAATACCACGGCAGGCGGAGCAGCTGCCGGCTCAGGCGTGGGGCCTTGCCATATTGATTATGTGTTGGGGATTACCAAAGCCTACGCAACCCGTGTGGGTGCAGGGCCGTTCCCATCAGAGTTATTGGATGCCGATGGCAGCGTAAATAAAATTGGCCAACATTTGGCAGATAAAGGCCATGAAGTTGGCGCCACAACAGGGCGTGATCGTCGTTGTGGTTGGCTGGATATGGTCGCGTTAAATCGTGCCGTTTGGGTGAATAGTATTACAGGATTATGCATCACTAAATTGGATGTGTTGGATGGTTTAGATACGATTCGGCTGTGTATCGCCTATGAACGCGATGGCCAGCGGGTTGATACCTTGCCATTAAGCGCAGATGAATTTGAAGGCTGTATCCCCGTTTATATGGATTTCCCGGGCTGGCAAGAGTCCACGCTTGGCATCACTGGTTTTGATGCATTGCCAGACAATGCCAAAGCATACCTGAATAAAGTAGAAAGCCTTGCGGGTGTACCGATTGATATTGTTTCTACGGGACCAGATCGGAATGAAACGATTGTTCGGCGAGCGTTGTTTAGTTAATTCAGTTTAGGCAACCATTTCTCGCGACACATCCCAACCAGGGAATACGATAACAGCAGGGTGGCATTTTAAAGCTCTCGCTAATACTTTGGCACGTTCTACACCCAACTTCACTTTATCATGCTCAATAGCAGATAATGTGGACTGCGGGATGCCGGTTAGTAGCGCTAATTCATTTTGGCTTAACTCTTGAAGCTCACGCAAAATGCGTACAGAGCTGCCAATAGAGACTTCAACGGTTTGTTTTGCTTTTGAATAATCTTTCATATTATGTCTTCCTGTAACCGTGTGGTGTGACGCGAAACACTTTTACGTAGAGTTCTTCATTTTCAATCGTGTAAATAACACGATATTGGCGGTTAAGACGGGAAGAGCGAAAACCTTCCCATTCACCTGAAAGTGATTCATCGTTGAATCCTTTGATCTGTTTTAAGCCCCCGGGACCTGAAATAGCAACAATATCTTTCCACTTTTCATATCGCATTAGAATATCAATAGGTAGCTTATTGAGTTGTTTTGTTGCTTTTTTATGTTCGTAGACTTCCCACATATTAAATATAGTATATCTATATTGTATTTAGTATGTCAATCTTATTCAGGACTCACCCCTGCAAAAATAGCCGAATAATCTGTATCTGCCAAGCCTTGTTCTAAGGTGTTATCTAAGACCACTGCAATACCTTGCAAAGCGGCAGTGTTTAAGCCGAGTTGCTTGGCAACGGTTAAGAATAGATGGGTATCTTTAGCAAGGTGTTTGGTGGGGAAATTGGGATTGCTGAAGTCGCGTTCTAGCATGCGATCTAGTTTTTTATCGAAGGTGGGGGCATAGAGTGCACTGTCTCGAACGATGTCCATAAATTGCGACACATCAATTTGTTCTTTTTCGACTAGGGCGAGGCTGAGGGCGAAGCTGGCAGTGAGCCCTGCGATGAGTTGGTTCATGGCGAGTTTGACGGTGGCGCCGTGGCCGATATCGCCGATGAGGCGAGGTTCTGTGCTGAGGTCTTGCAATAGCGGTAGGGCGGTTTGGTAGTCTTGTTTTGAGCCGCCGGCCATGATGATAAGGGTGCCGCTTCGGGCTTCGGGCAAGCTACCAAGTACGGGGGCTTCTAGGTATTGCCCTTTATTGGTTCGGATTCTATCAGCAATATCTCTGGATTCTGCGGGAGCGATGGTGCCCATTTGCAGGATGAGTTTGTTGTGGAAATCATCTGGTTTAATAGTGTCGAGCACACTGTGAATCGCATCGGCATCGCTGAGCATCAATAGAGTGATATCGCTGGCTTGAAGCACGGCATTCACATCGCTTGCCACGATCGCCCCCCGATTTTCTAAATCAGCTGTTTTGTTGGGGCTGCGGTTATAGATTGTGAGTGTGTGTTTGCATTCGAGTAGGCGTTCACTAAGCGCTTGCCCCATGAGGCCGATGCCGATCAATCCGATTTTCATTTTGTGTTCTCTTGTTTGAGTTTTTCTTAGATTAGCATAGATGCTGTTTATGTTTGGCATGGTTCCCCGTATGCACGAGGATGACGGGTGGAAGAAGGATGTGAGTTGCTTGTTTTTAAATGGGTCCCCGCATACGCGAGGATGGCGGTTATGTTGTTGTGAGACGTGGGCTAAAAAATACAGCTTCGGCTTACGGACTGCTGTAAAATAGTTCTTTAATCTATAATTAATATTAGCTTAGGGAACGACTGTGTATAACAAAAAAATGTCTATTGCGGGTTTTGATGATGAAATTGCTCACGCCATTGCGGCTGAGGAAGTGCGCCAGGAAGAACATATTGAGCTGATTGCATCAGAGAATTACACTAGCCCACGGGTGATGGAAGCACAGGGCAGCGTGTTAACGAATAAATATGCAGAAGGCTATCCGAGCAAGCGTTATTACGGTGGTTGTGAGCATGTTGATGTGGCGGAGCAGTTGGCGATTGATCGCGCTAAGGAATTATTTGGTGCTGATTATGCCAATGTGCAACCGCATTCTGGCTCGCAGGCGAATGCAGCTGTTTATTTGGCATTATTGCAACCAGGCGATACAATTTTGGGCATGAGTTTGGCACATGGTGGCCATTTAACGCATGGCTCTAAAGTGAGCGCATCGGGTAAGATTTATAATTCTTTTTCATATGGTATTGATACCGATACAGGTGAGATTGATTACGATGAAGTAATGCGTTTGGCGCAGGAGCATCAGCCTAAAATGGTGGTAGCTGGTTTTTCAGCTTATTCACGCGTGATTGATTGGCAAAAATTCCGTGATATTGCGGATGCGGTGGATGCATATTTGTTGGTGGATATGGCGCATGTGGCAGGTTTGATTGCGGTGGATGAATATCCTAGCCCAGTTCAGATTGCGGATGTAACGACCACTACAACGCATAAAACATTACGTGGCCCGCGTGGTGGTTTGATTTTGGCGAAGGCGAATCCAGAGATTGAGAAAAAACTCAATTCAGCGGTGTTCCCGGGGTTTCAAGGTGGCCCACTAATGCATGTGATCGCGGCTAAGGCAATTGCATTTAAAGAAGCGATGTTGCCAGAGTTTAAAACTTACCAACAGCAAGTGAAGCGTAATGCACAAGCGATGGCGAGTGTGTTTATGGAACGCGGCTATGATGTTATCTCGAAAGGCACCGATGATCACTTATTCTTGGTGAGCTTTATTGAAGCGGGCTTAACCGGTAAAGAAGTGGATGCATGGTTGGGTGCGGCGAATATTACGGTGAATAAAAATGCAGTACCGAATGATCCACAATCCCCGTTTGTGACATCGGGTATTCGGGTGGGGACACCTGCGATTACAACACGCGGCTTTGATGCGGATGAATCTGATGAATTGGCGCATTGGATGTGTGATGTGATTGAGAGCAAGGGTGATGAAGGTGTGATTGAGGCAGTTAAAAACAAAGTATTGACTATTTGTGCTGCGCACCCTGTTTATGCGGACTAAATAATGCACTTTTTGCCCGTCAGCGGCGTTGAACTGCGACTTCCGATGCTCATGTACTTAACGTACACTACGCTTCGGCTTCTCGTGCGCCTTGCTGACAAGCAAAAATCACACCATTTAGCACCCCCTAAAAATTGATTCTTAAAGATGGTTAAATAATGCGATGTCCCTTCTGCGGTGCAGCGGATTCTAAGGTAATTGATTCTCGGCTATCGGCTGAGGGCGATGCGATTCGTCGTCGGCGTAGTTGTGTGGAATGCAAAGAACGGTTTACCACTTATGAAACGGCTGAATTATCTTTGCCGCGGATTGTGAAGCGTGATGGCAGCCGTGCAGCGTTCAATGAAGAGAAATTACGCGCAGGCATGATGCGGGCGTTGGAAAAACGGCCTGTGAGCATGGATGCCTTAGATCGAGCAGTCAAAAATATTACCCACCGTTTGCATACTAAAGGCGAGCGCGAAATTGATAGCCGCTTATTGGGCGAATGGGTGATGGATGCCTTGCGTGGATTGGATCATGTGGCATATGTACGGTTTGCATCGGTGTATCGTAGCTTTGAGGATATTAATGCTTTCCGTGAAGAAATTGATCGGCTGGAGCAGGATGAGTAAAGTAATATTTCTTAGTGAATGTAAGTGGTGCATGGAGTATGAATAAAAAATTTGAAATGCATACTAGTCCAGAAGGGCGGATTCGGATCACAAGCTTTAGTTTCTGGCGTTCGTGGAAGGTAAGTTTATTACTAAAGCTTCGGTATGGGTTTCATAGAGATGGAAAATATATCGCACCCGTAACAGATGAGGCCGTTTACCCGAGCTATGTTAAAGATGAATTGAGCATCACATCTGGCTGGGATAATTGGTTTGGTTATGATTGGTTAGCAGGCGGCGCTCAAACAGATGATTTTCTTGAAAAATTTTATGATAAACATTGCCATGGAAAATAATACACACCAACATTACATGGCCCGTGCCCTGCAATTAGCAGAGCGCGGGCTTTTTACCACAGCTCCTAATCCCAATGTGGGTTGTGTGATTGTGCGCGATGGGGACGTTGTGGGTGAAGGTTGGCATAGGCGTGCGGGTGAAAGCCATGCGGAAGTGTATGCTTTAGCCGATGCAGGCGAACAAGCGCGTGGGGCGACTTGTTATGTGACATTGGAACCGTGTAGCCATACGGGGCGCACGCCGCCTTGTGCGGATGCCTTGATTGCGGCGGGTGTGGCGCAGGTGTTTGTGGCGATGCAGGATCCCAATCCAAAGGTGGCGGGAGCGGGCATTCAGAGATTGCGTGAAGCAGGCATCAGCGTTGAAGTGGGTCTGATGGCAAGTGAGGCCGAATTACTGAATGTGGGCTTTTGCAAACGTATGCGAACGGGGCGGCCGTTTGTGCGTAGTAAATTGGCGATGAGTTTGGATGGTCGTACGGCGATGGCATCGGGTGAAAGCCAGTGGATCACGGGGGTGGCAGCGCGGCAAGATGTGCAAAAATTGCGTGCGCGTAGTGATGCGATTATTACGGGGATTGGTACGGTATTGGCCGATGATCCAGCGCTGACAGTGCGACCTGAGGGGGATTGGTATCCTGAGGGAGAAGCAGTGCGGCAGCCGCTACGGGTGGTGGTGGATAGCGCGCAACGCACGCCGAAAACAGCACGTTTATTTGAGACGGATAGTCCTGTGTTATTAGCGAGTTCGTTTATGAGCAGCGATTATCCGAAAGCAACCGTGATGGCCTTGGCGGATGAGAGCGGACAAGTTGATCTTGATAAACTGCTGGATGAATTGGCATGGCAAGATATTAATGAGGTATTCATTGAGGCGGGTGCGGAGCTTAATGGCGCTTTACTCGCCGCGGGATTGATTGATGAAATGGTGATTTATATGGCGCCTAAGTTGATGGGCGATGGCGCGCGGGGCTTATTTCATTTGCCAGCATTGACCACAATGGCGCAGAATATTGATTTAGAAATTCAGGATATTCGTGTAGTGGGGAAAGACTGGCGTATTACTGCACGGCCAAGGTTAGGATAAAAATATGTTTACAGGCATTATTGCGGCGCAAGGCAAGATAGAAAACACCACAACACGGGGCGGTGATTTACGCTTGCAGGTGGCAACAAATCAATTAGATTTAAGCGATGTGCGCTTGGGCGATAGCATTGCGATTAATGGTGTGTGTTTGACCGTGGTGGAGTTAGCGGCGACGAGTGTGAGTTTTGATGTGTCGCGTGAGAGCTTAGAGCGAACCAGTTTGGGGCAGGTTAAAGTTGGCAGTGTGGTGAATTTAGAAAAAGCCTTAGCCGTGGGCGATCGCTTGGGTGGGCATTTTGTGAGTGGCCATGTGGATGGCATGGGCAAAGTGTTATCGCTAGAAGAAGATGCCCGTTCTGTGCGATTTCGATTTGAAGCCCCGGCAGATTTAATGCGTTATATTGCGGAGAAAGGATCGGTTTGTATTGATGGAGTGAGCTTAACAGTGAATCAAATTGGGTCGAATTGGTTTGAGGTGAATATCATTCCGCATACGATGAATGAGACGATTATGCATACCTATCAAGTTGACGATCAGGTGAATTTAGAGGTGGATTTGATTGCGCGTTATTTGGAGAGGTTGATGCCGAGTAGCGATCATGGAATCACATCAAATATGTTAATTGATAATGGATTTATGCGCGCATGAGTTTGAATACAACCGATGAAATATTAGCAGATTTACGTGCTGGCAAAATGGTGGTTATCATGGATGATGAAGATCGCGAGAATGAAGGCGATTTGATCATGGCGGCAGAATGTGTGACGCCAGAAGCGATTAACTTTATGGCGCGTTATGCTCGCGGGTTAGTGTGTTTAACCTTAACGGAGGCGCGTTGCAAACAATTGCGCTTACCGTTGATGGTGATGGATAACCAAGCGGCTTATTCGACTAATTTTACCTTATCAATTGAAGCAGCAGAAGGGGTGACGACAGGGATCTCGGCAGCGGATAGGGCTAAGACGATTTTGGCAGCGGTCGCGGTGGATGCTAAACCGGAAGATATTGTGCAACCGGGGCATATATTCCCCGTAAAGGCACAAGCAGGTGGCGTGTTAACACGAGCAGGCCATACAGAAGCGGGTTGTGATTTGGCGCGACTGGCGGGCAAAGATCCGTCGGCAGTAATCGTCGAAATTCTAAATGATGATGGCACGATGGCGCGGCGTTCTGATCTGGAAGGCTTTGCACAAACCCACGATCTTAAAATTGGCACAATAGCTGATTTAATTAGCTATCAGCTTGAAAACGAGATGACAATCAGCCGCCTATCGGAATGTAAAATGCCAACAGACCAAGGTGATTTTACCTTATTTAGCTATGAAGATACGGTGAGCGGTCAAGTGCATTTGGCGATGGTGTCGGGTGAGATTAAACCCGATGTGGAAGCGTTAGTGCGGGTGCATATGGCAGAGCCACTAGCTGACTTATTGGGTGACCAACGTGAACCCTCACATTGGCCTTTGTCGACAGCAATGGCGCATATTGATGCAGCTGAAAATGGCGGGGTGTTGGTGGTATTGCGTCAGCCAAATCAGAATCGCCAGTTAGCGGCCAAAGTGGAGCGCTATCAGCAAGCGGATCGCGGTGAGTCGGTAGTAGCCGATACGAGTTGGGACTTACGGACGTTTGGTGTTGGCGCGCAAATATTGGCTGATTTAGGGGTGCAGAAAATGCGGGTGATGGGCACACCAACGAAGCTACACGGCGTATCTGGCTTTGGCTTGGAAATTACGGGCTATGACACTGGAGCGATTGATTGAGCCAAAACATCTTGGTGATTGCTGGTGAAGCATCGGGCGAAGCCCATGCGGCGCGGGTTATTGAAGCATTAAAAGAACAAGATTCCACGGTAGTGGTGGCAGGTATTGGTGGCGATAATATGCGCGCGGCCGGCGCTGAAATATTAGTCAATTTTTCTGAGCTGGCGGTGATGGGTTTGGTTGAAGTGTTAAAACAATATGGTCAGTTAAAAGCTGTATTGAAAAAAATGATTACTCGGCTGGATACCCATCGGCCTGATTTATTAGTATTAGTCGATTATCCCGGATTTAATTTACGTTTAGCTAAAGCAGCAAAGAAACGCGGTATTCCTGTGTTGTATTACATCAGCCCGAAAGTCTGGGCATGGCGCGCGGGGCGAGTGAAAACGATTGCAAAAGTGGTCGATCAAATGGCTGTATTTTTCCCCTTTGAAGTACCTATTTATGAGGAAGCAGGGGTTAAGGTCAATTGTGTAGGTCATCCTTTGGTGGATGCGGTGCATGCTGATCAATCTCGTGAGCAGACTTTAGCGCGTTTAGGCTTAGATCCGAATAAACAAGTGGTGGGTTTATATCCGGGTAGCCGACGCAGTGAAGTAGGCCCTTTATTACCAATTATGTTAGCGGCGGCAGCGCAATTACGAGAAAAGGACCCCACACTGCAATTTGTATTACCTCTGGCACCAGGTTTGGCAGGGGAGCTTATTCAAACTGCATTAAGTGAATCTAAGGCGTCGGTGACATTGGTACCGACAACATCTAAAACAAATGATTTTTACAATTTAACGGCATC
The DNA here is from genome assembly GCA_964598235.1 of uncultured Piscirickettsiaceae bacterium. GTDB lineage: Bacteria > Pseudomonadota > Gammaproteobacteria > Nitrosococcales > Methylophagaceae > UBA652. The sequence continues at coordinate 18,826 of CAZRAY010000016.1, read as the reverse complement.
GTGTGATGCGATTGTGGCCGCATCGGGCACCGTGACACTAGAAATCGCTTTATTAGCAACACCGCATTTTATTGTCTATCGCGTGGCACCGATGACTTATCGCATTATGCGACGGTTAGTGCAGATTCCCTATGTGGGTTTATGCAATATTGTGACGGGTAAGGAAATTGTGCAGGAGCGATTGCAGGATGCGGTAACGGTTGATGCCGTTGCAGCAGAATTAATGGCTTTTTTAATGGATCCAAACGCGACACAAGCGGCAGCAGATATTGAGAAACAAGTACGAGCATCGCTTGGGCCTGCTGGTGGTGCAGCGCGGACAGCGGCATTGATTTTGGCTATGCTGGAAGACATTAAGTGAGTGAGGTTATTGCGGGTGTCGACGAAGTAGGGCGTGGTCCATTGGCAGGGCCAGTGGTGACTGCCGCTGTGATTTTAGACCCAAACCAGCCGATTTCAGGTTTGGCTGATTCAAAGAAGCTGACTGAGAAGCAACGTGAGACGTTGGCACCAATAATTAAAGAGAAAGCGTTGGCATGGTCTTTAGGTCGGGCAGAAGTAGAAGAGATTGATGAGATTAATATTTTGCAGGCGACGTTGGTGGCGATGAAGCGGGCGGTGGCAGGCTTATCCATTGCACCCACGCATGCATTGGTAGATGGCAATCAAGTGCCTGATTTACCTTGCAAGGTGACGACAGTGATTAAAGGCGATCAGTCGGAACCTGCGATTGCTGCGGCATCTATTCTAGCGAAGGTGGCACGGGATAATGAAATGGTTGAATTGGATGAGCAATATCCGGGCTATGGTTTGGCAAAACATAAGGGTTATCCGACGGTACAACATCGAGATGCCTTGATGGCATTAGGTGTAACACCGATTCATCGACGTTCATTTAAACCGGTGAAACTCGCGTTGGCAAAGGCGCGATGAGCCTTGAAGCATGGTATGATGGTCGCTTATGACCTTAATTGATAAATTCTTTTCGAAGTTCAAAAAGAACCCGAAAGCGACCGCTAAACGTGCTTCCAATGCGGGGCCGATTATTATTCCCCGTTCGGACCACAGTATTTCTCGACAGCAGATCAGCCGACAAGCACTTGATGTGTTGTATGGATTGAAAAAAGCAGGATTTGAAGCTTATTTGGTGGGGGGGTGCGTACGTGATTTATTGCTGGGGCACAAACCTAAAGACTTCGATGTGGCAACAGATGCAAGCCCTGAGCAAGTGCATAAAATATTCAAACGTAGTCGGCTGATTGGGCGACGGTTTAAGTTGGTGCATGTGGGTTTTGGTCGTCATGCGATTGAGGTCGCTACTTTTCGTGCGCCGCCTGTTGCTGACAAGCATATTGATGATCAAGGTCGGATTACAAGAGACAATGAATTTGGTACGCTAGAACAAGATGCATGGCGTCGCGATTTCTCTGTTAATGCCCTTTATTATAATATCCGTGATTTTTCGATTGTAGATTACACGGGTGGCATGGTTGATTTGGAAGCGGGTGTGATTCGGATGATTGGCGATGTGGAAACCCGCTATCGAGAAGACCCGGTGCGGATGCTGCGCGCTTTACGTTTTAAAGCAAAATTGGGATTGACACTTGAACCTGAAACGGAGCGTTGGATCCCGGATCTGGCTGATTTATTACAAGATATTCCATCAGCGCGTTTGTTTGATGAAAGCCTGAAATTATTTTTAGGTGGCTATGGCCGTGCGGTGTATACCGAGCTACAAGCTTACGATATTTTTGAACAGCTATTTCCACAGACAGCCGCCGTATTAGCAACGACAGATGATGCGTCGGCTGAGCGTTTGATTACCGCGGCGTTAACAAATACGGATAAGCGTATTGCAGAAGACAAACCAGTGACCCCCGCATTTATCTTTGCTGCCTTATTGTGGCCGGTGGTGAAAACACGTTGGGCTGATTTTCAGCAGAAAGGTATCCCTGCATTTCCAGCGCTCAATAAAGCATCGGCAGAAGTGTTTATTAAACAAGGAAAACGTATTTCTATCCCGAAGCGTTTTTCATTTATGAGCCGTGATATTTGGACATTACAAATACGCTTGAATCAACGCCAAGGTAAGCGTGCATTACAAACGCTTGCCCATCCCAAATTTAGAGCGGGTTATGATTTCTTATTATTGCGTAATGAAGCTGGCGAAGATGAAAAGTTAGCGGAGCTTGCTGATTGGTGGACACGTTTTCAAGAAGTATCGGAGCTTGAACAAACACAACTAGTGAAAGATTTACCGCGACACGATGATAACGGTGCAAAACGTCCACGGAAACGTAGACGGCGAAAACCTGCTTCACGAGCAGGCGCACCGGAACAAAAGGCAAGTTAAACGATGCGTGCATTTATTGGTTTAGGCAGCAATCTAGAAGATCCGATTGCACAGGTGAAGGATGCGATTACCTTATTGGATGAAACCAATGGCATCGAGCGTATTGCAACCTCATCGCTTTATGCTAGCCCACCGATGGGGCCACAAGATCAACCCGATTATATTAATGCAGTAGTTGAAATTGAAACGTTGATGTCTCCAATCGCGGTGCTCAATGCCTTGCAATCCATAGAGAACTGCCAAGGTCGGGTGAGGGAACGCCGTTGGGGGCCGCGAACGTTGGATTTAGATTTACTTGCTTATGGTGATGTCATCATGCATGACGAACGTTTGCAAATACCACATCCTGGGATAGTCGAACGGGCTTTTGTCTTGGTGCCGTGGACTGAAATTTCAGCAGATTTTGAGATTGTGGGTTTAGGGAAAGTAGGGGCATTGGCAGGTGTTTGCCCACTTGCAGGATTGGAAAAAATATCACCATGAGTCAACAAGATTTGCCACAACGCTATATCGTTGTTGAAGGGCCAATAGGAGTCGGAAAAACAAGTTTGGTTAAACGATTGGCTAACGATTTTTCTGGCGCAACACTGCTGGAAGAACCAGAACACAATCCTTTTTTAGAAAAATTTTATGCGAATCCAAAAGATTCAGCGTTGCCTACACAATTAAGTTTTTTAATGCAACGCGTGCGCTTGAGCGAACAGGTCAAGCAAGATGATTTATTCCATCATCTGCAAGTTGCGGACTTTATGGTGGAGAAAGATCGAATTTTCGCCCGGTTGACGCTAGATGATGATGAACTTGGCTTATACAATATGGTCTATGATAACCTGACGATGCATCATCGCACGCCAGATTTAGTGGTGTATTTACACGCACCTTTGCCCGCGCTTAAAGCACGTATTGCACAACGCGGTATTGCTTATGAGCAACGCATGGATATGGATTATTTGCAGAAATTATCTGATAGTTATGCCCATTTTTTCCATTATTATGATGCTGGGCCGTTGCTGATTGTGAATGCACAAGATATTGATTTAGTGCAGAGCGAAGCGGATTATCAGAACTTATTGGCACAAATAAAAACAACGATAGCCGGGCGGCATTATTACAATCCGCTGGCCGAAAAATAAATTGGCGAAATAAATTGTCTTTTTATCCCATTTCGGCGTTGGATCATTTTCTGCGATCCTCATGTATTATGTATACACTGCGGTTCTCAAAAATAATCCGTCTTGAACTTGAACAAAAATCCTAATTTATTGAAATATAGAAATATGTCTAGACTTAACTTAAACCAACTTCAAAAAATGAAAGTAGCGGGTGATAAAATCACCATGCTGACAT
>CAZRAY010000016.1:0-15026 GCA_964598235.1 uncultured Piscirickettsiaceae bacterium | reverse complement strand
TTAAACCAACTTCAAAAAATGAAAGTAGCGGGTGATAAAATCACCATGCTGACATCGTATGATGCCAGCTTTAGCAAAGTGCTGGATGCGGCAGGCATCGATATGATTTTGGTGGGGGATTCGCTGGGCACGGTGGTGCAAGGGCATGAAAGCACCGTGCCGGTGACGGTTGACGATATGATTTATCATTGTCGTCATGTGTTGCGCGGTAGCCAGCGCGCCTTTGTGGTGATTGATATGCCGTTTATGAGTTATGCAACGCCACAACAAGCCGCCCAAAATGCCGCACGACTAATGACCAGCGGTGGGGCGCAGATGGTGAAGCTCGAGGGCGGCGGTGCAGTGATGGAAGAAACTGTGCGTGAGCTCACCGAACGCGGTATTCCTGTGTGTGGGCATTTGGGTTTATTGCCACAATCAGAGCATCGTTTAAGTGGCTATCAATCCCAACAGTGGAGCGATCAAGATGTTAAGCAATTATTAGAAGAAGCCAAAGGCTTGCAGCAAGCAGGTGCTGAAATGGTAGTGTTGGCTTGTGTGCCTGCTACCGTTGGCGCGCAGATAACCGCTGCGTTAACGATTCCGGTTATTGGTTTTGGTGCCGGGCGGGCATGTGATGGTCAAGTGCTGATTCTATACGATATGCTTGGAATTTCAGCTGGCAAAACACAGCAATTCAATCATAATTTCTTGGCGGATACAGGCGATATCTCATCCGCCGTTGAAAAATATATACGTGATGTGAAAAGTTGTGATTTCCCGCAATCACAACACGAGTACGAATGAAAACGGTTACCACTGTCGCCGCGCTGCGCCAGCAAGTTTCAGAGTGGAAAAAAGCGGGGCAACGGATTGCCTTAGTGCCGACGATGGGCAATTTACATCAAGGTCACTTATCGCTGGTGGAGAAAGCAAATAGTGTGGCGGATAAAGTGGTTGTCAGCATCTTTGTTAACCCGCTACAATTTGATGATAAACAAGATTTATCTGCCTATCCCAGAACAGAGCGTGAAGACCAAGAGAAACTCGCACAGGCAGTATGCGATGTCGTATTCATCCCCAGCACCGATGACGTTTACCCAAATGGCATGACAGCACAAACCCAAATTATAGTGCCAGGCGCAGATGATATCTTGTGTGGTGCACGTCGTCCAGGACATTTTGCAGGCGTGGCGACGGTGGTAAATAAACTATTCAATCTAGTGCAACCTGATATCGCCATATTTGGCGAGAAAGATTATCAGCAGCTTTGGGTGATCGCTAAAATGGCCGCCGATTTGAATTTACCGATTGAGATTATCGGTGGCGAGATTTATCGTGAAAAAAGCGGCTTAGCCATGAGTTCTCGCAACCAGTATTTAACGGATTCGGAGCATACGCAAGCTGCCGATTTATACCAAATATTACGTAATGTGAAAGCACAATTAGAAATGGGTAGAAAAGACTTCTCTGAGATTGAGAGCGAAGCAATTAAGGACTTAGCTGAAAAAGGCTTTGAACCTGATTATATTGAAATCCGCCGAGCAAGTGATCTGGCTTTGCCTAATGTAGATGATACTGATTTGAGAGTGTTAGCCGCTGCTAAAATTGGCAAGGCACGGTTGATTGATAATATTGCTGTTACGGGATATAACCAATGAGAAGGGAGTTTGATAAATCCTTAAAAGTTGTAGCAAGGCCTGCGCTTGAAAAGCTGGGTTATATTTTTGATGGGAAACGAAAATTCGTTCGGAAGTTTGACGATGAGATCGAGCTTGTTATCGAATATCAACTTGGACTTAGAGGTATGGCAGGAGAATTTACGGTAAATTTGATTGTCGGTGATATGATTGAAAGGCTAGGCATGGTGAAACCAACGTTGTTATTGAATTTCTCTAACAAGGTGTTCGGTTGGAATGAAGAACCTTGGTGGATGTCACTTTTCCTTCCTAAAGATAAATGGTGGAAAATAAGCTCATTTCAAAAAGAGATGGACTCAATAATGAGGAAAACGACCAAAGCACTTGAGATTTATGGTGTTCCTTGGTTAGAAAATTACAACAACCCAAAATAGAAAAGTGATTTCTACTGCCTGATTTCTCTTCAGTGATTTGTGGTTCTTATCTTAGGTAAACTGTCTAAATTGGTGAATATGCTATAATTACCGAATAGAAAATAGCTAAAAAATGGGGAGAACAAATGAACCTAACCGTATTAAAATCAAAGCTTCATCGTGCATGCGTAACGCATTCAGAAGTGGATTATGAAGGCTCTTGTGCGATTGATGGAAAATTGATGGCAGAAGCAGGGATCCATGAATATGAACAAATTATGATCTATAACGTTGCCAATGGCGAACGGTTTACTACTTATGCCATTCGCGCTGAAGCGGGCTCAAAAATCATCTCAGTCAATGGTGCTGCGGCACATCGCGCCTCACCGGGCGATCGTATTATCATTTGTACTTATGCAGCAATGGATGCTGATAAAGTGGCAGATTATAAACCAACACTGGTTTATCTCGATGAAGAGAATAATGTGACGCATACACGACAAGCGATCCCAGTACAGGCTGCATAAGTATGAAACAAATAGAACACATTTTTGAAACAATATTGTGGAATAGCCGCTTTGTCGTGGTCATTGCTGTGATTGCTAGTTTGATCACTGCTTTTGCGATGTTCTATATGGCCACAGTGGATGTGTATTACTTGATTTCTCACCTTGGCGAATATACTTCACTAGGTGGTGATGTTTTGGCACAAAAAGCATTACGCGCCCAAACGGTGACCCACATAGTAGAAGTGGTCGATGGTTATTTATTAGCGACGGTATTGCTTATTTTTGCCTTGGGTTTATATGAATTATTCGTTAGCAAAATTGAGCAAGCTGAAAATACAGATCATGCCTCTGTATTAGCGATCCATAGCCTTGATGATCTCAAAACACGCTTAGGCCGCGTTATCTTAATGATTTTAATTGTGAATTTCTTTGAGCATGCCATTAATATGCAATTTCATGGTGCATTTGAGTTGTTGGCGCTGGCTGGTGGCATTGCTTTAATTGGCCTAACGCTTTATCTTACGCATGCGGAAGGCCATTAGCCGTCATCATACGGCGAGCATAAATGATTATAAAAATTGGTCTGGCGAAAAATGCTGTGCGGCGCTTGATGTACTGACTTCAGTATTTGCCTCACCCAGTATGGCATCTGCTCGGAAAGGTCCTAATCCTTCACACATCCCAATATAAAGCATATGGATAAATGTTTTTTTACCCGCTAGTGTTGTTAGTTTAGGGGCCGATTTTTGTGATGGCGAGAGATACCATAGTCGAACAATTTCTTTTTCACCTTGAGATAGCGCGATTGTTCCTGCGTGCTGGCTAATTGATTCCGTAATACCCACCCAAACTGCATTAGATTCTTTATTGATTAGCCCCAGAATTGCATCATACAACCTATGGAATACAATGTTTTCTGCAGTTTCTTTTATTGTTGGTACTTTTTCCCTAGCTTCCATGATATGGCTATTCGCCATAATATGGGTACTCGCCATGATATTAGATACTGGAAAATTGTCTGCTTCGGGGTCAAGCAAGTCAAAGTCGGACAAGCTGTTTGTAGATGGCGTGTTTGTTTCTTCTACAGCATTCAGCTCTTCAGGAACCACCTTAAGCACCGTGTCTTTTTTAAATAAACATTCGTAAAGTGCGATGCGTAATTTTCCACGCGTCTCTGAGGAGTTAATACCTAAATCATACTCAAGATCGCGTATTAGAGAGGTGACTTTAATCGTGCTTTCCTGACCATGTTTTTCAAACCAATGTCGGTAGATCTTATCTGCCACAATAGTGGGAAATACTTTATTTAAAGCCGTCCAAACGACTTCTCTATTCCGTGTTAAATGTGTTGTGTCGTCTTCCATGATGTCACCTATTTTCTATCAGCATGAGTCACATTCTGTTGGAATTCACTATAGCCGAGTTCATAATGTTCGGTGAAATCTAAACCGCGTTGTTCATGAAGCGATGGTGCGCGTAGGCCTATCGTTTTGTCAATTAATTTAAATACGATCCATGAAGCACCATAGCCCCAAATAAAGATAGCGAATACACCTTGAACCTGAACAAAACCACGACTAAGATCAAATAAATCGCCAGCGTAAAATAACCCAGCTGCTAATGTGCCCCAAGCACCTGCGAAACCATGTACTGGAATTGCACCGACCACATCATCTAAACCACGTTTTAGTAGGAAATTTTCGCCTAAAACAGCAACCAAACCACCCATAAGGCCGGTTAAAATCGCAAAGCCGGGAGACATGGTTGCCGCACCTGCGGTAATGGCAACCAGTCCTGCAAGGCCACCATTAACCGTTCGTGTCATTAAAACCGGTTGGTTTTGTATTTTCATGAATGCCAGGGAACCCGCCACCCCTGCCGATGCGGAAAGAAATGTATTCACCAAAACAAGTCCAATATCATGTTCACCATCAACAATACTGCCGCCATTAAATCCGAACCAGCCAAACCAAAGAATAAAAGCACCTAGCGCGACGAGGGGCAGGTTGTGGCCCGGGACATCTCTTACCTCGCCATCTCGACCAAACCGCCCTAATCGCGGCCCCAAGATTTGAATGGCAGCTAATGCGGCCCAAGCACCTAGTGAATGGACAGCGGTAGAACCTGCAAAATCAATAAAACCACGCTCTGAAAGCCAACCACCACCCCAAATCCAACTGCCTGAGATTGGATAAATAATGCCTGTTATCAGCATGGCAGCAATAAGATAACTGCCATATTTAGTACGTTCGGCAACGGAACCGCTCACAATCGTTGCCGCGGTGGCTGCGAACATCGCCTGATATAAGAAACCTATATAGGAATTGCCACCTTGTCCTTCAAAGAAAAAACCGGATGTGCCAATCCAACCTGTTGCATTAGCACCATACATAAAGGCATAACCAATAGCCCAATAAAGCAAAATACCAAAAGCCATATCAGAATAATTTTTCATAATGACGTTAATGGCATTTTTGGAACGTACAAAGCCCGTTTCAAGGCAAGCAAAACCTGCCTGCATAAAGAAGACTAATGCTGTCGCAACGACCAGCAAAAGGGTGTGGCTAGTTAGCGGTTCAACTGTATGGGTATCTGCAAATGCGATTGAACTAAACGCAAAAAATGATAAAATAAAGCTTGTTATATATTTAATCACTTATGGAACCTTCAATAAATTGTTTCAACGATTAGTTAAAACTTAAGCAATATTTAAGCCATATCACTTAAATGTATTAGATTACAGAGGATGCTGCCCTATTCAACTAATATAGCAGATTTATTGTGGTAATCATAAATTGACTCGATCCTAAAAAGGCGATATATGACCATTTTTGTCATATATCGCCTCAGAAAAATAAAAATAGGTAAGATGTTTATCGTATAGAAAACACGGCATTATGTTCTAAAATAACATTCGTGCAGGATTGTCTTATTCAGAAGCTAGCTTGCTTTCAAATTGGCGGAGTGCATCGCAGGCCTTAGGTAAGTCCGTAGTGGAATATTCACCAACCTCAGTTGATAGTTTCATATAAACGGGCACTTCATCATTAGTTATTTTACCTTCAGAAACAAGCGCTGCTTGCTTTTGAATGGCCATACCATAGCGCTCCCATAAAATAGTGGAAGAACAATCTGCGCTGGCTGTTTGGGCTTCTACTGTAACAGGGGCCACTTTGTATCCCTCTGGTGCATACTTTGCCATTAGGCCATCATATTGCGTACAAATGTCTGGGTTCACAGTATCAGGATATTGAATATTAGGATTCTTATCATATTCTTCACTAAGTAAGATACCAACAGCTGAGGACTCTTCAGCCATAACCGTCCTTTTTTGGTTCAGTGCCGCTGAAGGTTCACCTCCACTTTCCATTTCTGCAATAAACTGACGGTTATACACTTGCATCATATTATTGAATTCAACTAGCTTGTCTTGGGCTTCTTTATAGGTACACGAGGCCATGGCAGGGGCGCTGATAAGAGAAGCAAGCGATAACGCGAGCAGGAGAGGTGTGGCTTTCATATGAACATCCCTAATGGACTGTTTTGTTTGGTTTTATTTAAGCCATCCTTGGTAAGCTTTATTATCATAGAAATCTTGAAAATCGCCAAAACCAGGGTCGTTGTTTAATATTTTTTTGACGATTTCAAATGCTTCAATCTTTTTATTGAGTTTCAATAAGATCCGTACTTTAGTGTCGAAGAGGTAATAATCTTCTTCGCCTCGGCTATGCGGTAAGGTATTGTTAATCGTGGTCAATGCTTTATTTAAATCGGCATTGCTTTTTGCATCCTCCATTGCCTGCCTCACGGTAGACTTCCATGCGAAATGCACCTTCTTCAGTAAACGCCCATTCTCCCGTATTGGTTTGGGTATCCAAGAAGTGTAATACGTTCTTTGCCACATGTATATAATCGGCTTTCGAACCACTCTCGAAATCAGAGCCACCCGTTGCAAAAGAAGATTTTAAGAGGCCATATTGTGTCCATAAAAAATCATATTCATTAATTTCTGCGCCTTTGCTGACTTTTTGCAATGCCTTAACCAATAAGCCTCTGGCAGCACTCGGCTCTGGGTATACCAGCGAAGCCCCTTCGGATACTAATTCATGCACGTCATCATTGCTATCCTCCGCAATAGGATATTGCTGATAGGTGAATGTAGGTAAAGAAGCCGCCATTACCGAGGCAGAAAATAATAGGCTAAAGAGCGCGATTGAGAATAAGTTTTTCATGGTGATGTTGTGTCCTTTTTTGGAATACACTAAAAGTTGGCCGTATTTTAAGGGAAAATTAGTTTTTCAGCAAGCGCCAGAGAGGTTAATGATTCAATAAACTCTGTAAAGCTATTAGCAATAAAATCCAGGGTTTTATTATGTTCTGAACCCCATGTTTCTTCGGTAGCATACCAAAGCCAAATTTTGCCATAATTTTCCTCGGATAAGTCAATCAATAATATCTCGCCACTATCAGTGTTGATGGGCAGCATATGTTCAGGAATCCTAGACCCTGCATCAAAGTGAGGTGACTCGCCTGTTAAAATCGCGTAGGCGGACATCATGTCCTCGCAGGTGGCAAAAGTGCTGATCCCCGTTGTGTATATGCTGACTTCTAACCCTGCAAAGAAGCGGGTGCCGTTGACGACGTGAGCCACGAAAAAACCAATGGGTTCATCAATGGTGCCAATCCCAGTATCTACACCTGCATGTTGTGTCAGAAAGGCGATGAAATCAGCCGGTAATTTCTTTGATACAAGTTGTTCGATGTCGTTGATTTTCTGTGGTGTGCAAGCATCGAGATAGTCTTGTTGAGCATCACTGTTCCAGTAGCTTAACGCTGCTTTATGTATGTTCATGTTTTGTCCATAATTGGGTTTGTCAATATCAGCAATCGCGTAGCTGGAAACAAGGATTAAAGTGGCTAATATCGCTTTTAAGATGTACATTACGTTTGCTCTAATGAAGGTGGTTTATATGCTTAATAGAAAATATCGTTATAGGTGAAATAGTAGGTTAGCGTCACCTTATCTGATTCATCGTAATTTTCATCATAGGATAGTTCAGCCTCTAATGTCTTGTTTTTATAGACTGGTAGAGCATCCGTGACATATAAGGTATCAGCGATAAAGCGTTCAACGATATGTTCTTTTAAGAAAGAGAAAAAGTGGCCGCAGGCGTCAGGCTGAACATTATCCCAGCTGCCTTCATAATCTCCTTCGGTGAGGATTGTATACGAAATAGTGGGTTCACCATTACAAACTGATTTGGTTTCATCATGGAAAAGGTAATAGACATCCTCCATATCTTGGAAGAAGGCTTTATTTTTCTCTATCCCGGGATGGTGATTGAATTGTTCCGTGGTGTAGCCGTAACCATTTTGGTAAATATCACCAATAGAACGTTGTTTGTTTAATGGGAAGAAATCGTCTGGATAGCCATATTGTGTGATCATTTCAATATAGATTTTCGGTAAAGCAATATCATGCTTATTTTGATATTCGCTCACGGAGGCCGTGGTTTCCTTATCAGTAAAAGTAAGCGTTGGAACCTGATTGTCTTTTGGTAGTGCGCTGTTTATTTCGTTTATTATCTTGTTATAGGATTTAACCAATTGGTCAATATTTTCAGTATTATTTAATAGGTTAAAATCGTCACCCATATTCAGAATAAAGCTTTCCCCTTGACCAAAAATCGTTTCGATTCCAGTTTCTTCATAATTCTCTCGGCGCAATTCGCCTTTAATTGAAAATGTATGTACCTTTTTTGTGGGATTGAATGTGCAGCTAGCTTTTGATTTAGCGAATAGGCCAGATTTAATATGTAATTCACAGGTTTCGCCTGTATCGAAGGCCAGGGTAATATGCTCTTCTTCTTGTCCATCACTGAGTTCAGTCGAAAATTTGATATTGCCAGTGGCATTGGCATTACTATAAATGAAGATAAAAGAGATTAATATTATTTTTAAGAAGTACATTACATTGCCCGATAATTGTAAAAACAGATTGTTTTCTCACCCTGAAATGCAGGATGCCGCTATAATAATAGCATGGATGAAAATGGCTATATTGATGTCTGTTTGACGACGCAGCTTTTGCGAGTAATGTCGGGCGAGACAGTGATATTTGAGGTGGCGGTATCTACTGGACTAAATGGCCCGGGAGAAGCGGAAGACAGCGGTTGTACGCCGCGGGGATGGCATATTATTCGAGCAATAATCGGCTCGGACACGCCTGAGAATACCGTGTTTGTGGGGCGCCGGCCGACAGGCGAGATTTATACGCCTGAATTGGGTTTGCAATATCCGGAGCGAGATTGGGTGTTGACGCGGATTTTGTGGTTCAGTGGTTTGGAAGTGGGGAAAAATCGGCTGGGGAATGTTGATACGATGCGGCGATTGATTTATATCCATGGTTGCCCTGATAGTTGTGAAATGGGTGTGCCGTTATCACATGGTTGTGTACGGATGCGCAATAAGGATTTATTAGATTTAATGGTGTTTGTTCAACCTTATACAAAGGTGTTTATTCATGAATAATCCTTCGGCAGAATCAGGACGAACGGCTATATGGAGTGATTTGAGATGTCATTAGGGCCTTTGATGGTGGATGTGCAGGGATTTGCTCTTTCTGATGAGGAGCGGGAGATTTTGCAACATCCGTCTGTGGGCGGGGTGATTTTATTTACTCGGAATTATGAATCACCAGAACAGCTGAAAGGCTTGACGGATGCGATTCGTGATTTGCGTACGCCGCATTTGTTGATTTCAGTGGATCATGAAGGCGGGCGGGTACAGCGTTTCCGGGATGGCTTTTCGCGCTTGCCAGCCGTGAGTGCGCTGGGAGCGAGTTATCAGCTAGATGCGGATGTCGCTTTGCAACAGGCAGAGCAGACAGGTTGGCTGATGGCGGTGGAACTGCGTTCGATGGGCGTGGATTTTAGCTTTGCACCGGTATTAGATTTGAATTATGGGGTGAGTGAGATCATTGGTGATCGGTCTTTTCATCGTGATCCGAATGTTGTAACTGCTTTAGCGCGTGCTTATATCCGCGGGATGAAACGAGCTTGGATGCCCGCAGTGGGTAAGCATTTTCCGGGACATGGCGCAGTGGAAGTGGATACGCATGTGGGCTTTGCGGTGGATGATCGACATTTTGAAGATATTTTGGGTGCTGATATGGTGCCATTTAAACGATTAATGTCATCGGGTGATTTATTGGGTGTCATGCCTGCCCATGTGGTTTACGAGAAGAATGATGCGTTGCCTGCGGGTTTTTCACCTTTTTGGATTCAGGATGTTTTACGCGGCCAGTTGGGATTCCAAGGTGTGGTATTGAGTGATGATTTGAGCATGATGGGGGCCTCTATCGTGGGCGATAGTTTGGCACGCGTTGAGGCGGCATTAGAAGCCGGCTGTGATATGGTGTTGTTGTGTAATCATCCTGAAAATGTGCCGAAGGTAATTGATAATTTGAAGGTGGAATTGGATCCCTTACGGGAAGTGCGGTTAACGCGTTTACATGGTCGGCATGCGATGGAACGGCAAGAATTGATGGTATCGACAGAATGGCGAGATGCGGTGGAGACAATAATGGCTTATACGCCTAATGAAGACGGGGAATTAGATTTTGCATAGAATACACATATTACTTGGCGCACTATTGACTATCGTGTCTGCAGGCGCAATGGCGGAAACAAGTGGCAGCCTACCGACTATTTTAAATGAGAGTATGTCGATCGCCGTGTGGCAGTGGTTGGGCTTGGCGGTATTGGTTGTCTTGGGTGTGGTGGCGGATAAAGGTGTAACGTGGTTGTCATCACGTTCGCTAGTAAGATGGCAACAACAGCGACCAGATTATCAGAGTTTGGAGACAAATTTATTTCGGCCATTAGGTTTGTTGGCCATGGCGTTAATTTGGGTGGTGGGGTTGAAATTGCTGGCCTTACCTGAAGGTGTGAATTCAATTTTGACCGTGGCGGCCAAGTTGTTTATGAGTTTGGCGATGGTATGGACGGCATTCCGGTTGGTGACGGTGCTCAACGTGATACTGACACAGAAAGCAGCGGACACCCCGCATAAGTTTGATGACTTGATGGTGCCAATGGTGAGCAAAAGCCTGAAGCTGTTTGTGGTGATCGCCGGACTGATTTTTATTGCGAACAACTTGAATATTGATGTGACAAGCTTGCTCGCAGGTTTAGGATTAGGTGGTTTGGCGTTTGCTTTGGCAGCGAAAGATTTATTGGGTAATTTCTTTGGTTCGCTAACGGTGGTATTAGATCGACCATTTCATATTGGTGATTGGGTGGTGATTGGCGATGTAGAAGGATCGGTTGAAGAGGTGGGTTTTCGGAGTTCCCGGATCCGGACGTTTTATGATTCTGTCATTACCTTACCGAACGCTTTATTAACGACCAGTAAAATAGATAATATGGGCGCACGCCATTACCGGCGGATGAGAACAACCTTATCACTGACCTACGATACCTCACCCGAGAAAATGGATGCCTTTTGCGAAGGTGTACGTACGCTTATTCAGATGCATCCTTATATGCGTAAAGATTATTATCAAGTATATTTTAATGAATATGCGGCGGCATCATTGGATGTGTTGGTGTATGTGTTTTGGCAAACACCAGACTGGAGCACAGAACTACGAGAACGGCATCGGTTTTTGCTGGATGTATTAAGGCTAGCAAAACAGTTGGGGATTGAGTTTGCTTACCCAACACAGACGCTTCATATTAAACAGGATACCGGTGTGCCAGACGCTGCGGGTGATTTTGCAACCGCGATGACAGAAACGGATGCATTTGCATTAGGTAAGCGTGAAGCAGAGGCAATTGTGGATGGCACGATAGGTCGTGCGATCAAACCTGAACCGGTACGGTTTTCTTAAATAATGGCAGCAGCGTTTGTTCATTTAAACCTACATTCTGAATATAGTGTTTCTGATGGCTTAATTCGAATTAAGCCATTGATTTCAGCTGTGGCAGAACTATCGATGCCGGCGGTTGCAATTACAGATCACCATAATTTATTTGCGGCGGTTAAATTTTATAGCGCGGCAATGGCAGCGGGGATTAAACCGATTCTGGGTGCCGCCGTTCGGCTACGAGATGAAGGTGCCCCGAATAAAACACGACCTTTTATTTTACTTTGTCAGGATAATACCGGTTATCGAAATTTATCGAGGCTACTCTCTCAGGCTTATATTGAAGGCCAACATCAAGGCATCCCCACGTTAAAACAAGCATGGCTAACGGGCCAAACAGAGGGGTTAATTTGTCTGTCGGGTGGGCGAGAAGGGATATTGGGTGAGGCTGTATTAAGTAATACGGATGAAGTTGAGGATGTTGTTCAGCAATGGCAACGTTTATTTCCAGATAGACTCTATTTGGAGCTCATTCGCACAGGCCGAGCCAATGAGGAAGCATACATTCAGGCTGCGTTAGACCTGGCCGTTAAGCATGATTTCCCCGTGGTGGCGACCAATGATGTGCGATTTAGTGTATCAGAAGATTTTGAGGCGCATGAGGCCCGGGTGTGCATCAGTGAAGGGCGGGTATTGGATGATCCGCGGCGTGAGCGTCGTTATTCAGAGCAGCAATACCTCCGTGATGCCGATGAGATGCTGGAATTATTTATTGATATTCCTGAAGCCATTCAAAATACAGTTGAGATCGCGAAGCGGTGTAATGTTGAGTTAGATCTCGGTAATAATTATCTGCCTGATTTCCCGATCCCAGAGGGATTAACAGAAGAACAGTTTTTATCACAAGAATCAGAGCGAGGCTTAGTTCAGCGCTTAGTACAACTCTTCCCTGACGAAGCCAAACGGGCTGAAGTGCGGGCTGAATATGATGCCAGGCTCGTGTTTGAGCTGGATGTGATTAATTCAATGGGGTTTCCAGGCTATTTTTTAATTGTTGCTGATTTTATTCGCTGGTCTCGGGAAAATGGTATTCCTGTTGGGCCTGGTCGGGGGTCGGGGGCGGGATCATTGGTGGCTTATTCCTTGGGGATCACCGATATTGATCCCTTGGCATATGATTTATTATTTGAGCGCTTTCTGAATCCAGAGCGGGTATCGCTGCCTGATTTCGATATTGATTTTTGTATGGTGGGGCGCGATCGCGTGATTGCGTATGTGACTGAGCAATATGGTCATGATCATGTGTCACAGATCATTACTTACGGCACGATGGCGGCGAAAGCCGTGTTGCGCGATGCAGGGCGGGTGCTAGGCCAGCCTTATGGCATGGTGGATGGGTTGGCAAAATTGGTGCCATTTGATTTGAAAATTACACTGGCCAAAGCGCTGGTGGATGAGCCACAACTGAAAGCACAATATGATAATGAGGAAGAGGTTAAAACCCTAATTGATTTGGCGATGCAGCTGGAAGGGCTGACGCGAAATGTGGGGCGCCATGCGGCAGGCGTGGTGATTGCACCGAAGGCTTTAACCGAATATACCCCACTTTATTGTGAGCAAAACGGTTCGGAATTGGTGGCGCAATACGATAAGGATGATGTTGAACGTGTTGGCTTGGTAAAGTTTGACTTTTTGGGGCTGAAAACACTCACAGTGATTGATTGGGCCGTAAAAAATGCAGAATTACTGTCAGCGTCGCCATTGGACTGGGATATTAATAATATGCCCGTTGATGATAAGGCAACCTACGCACTGTTACAACGGGCGGAAACAACGGCCGTTTTTCAGCTTGAATCAAATGGAATGAAGGAGCTGATTAAGCGATTAAAGCCAGATAACTTTGAAGAAATTATCGCCTTAGTGGCCTTATATCGGCCCGGGCCATTGAATTCGGGTATGGCGGATGATTTTGTGGATCGCAAACATGGTCGTGCAGCGGTTGATTATATGCATCCGAGTTTGGAAGAAGTATTAAAACCGACCTATGGGACGGTGATTTACCAAGAACAAGTAATGAAAATCGCACAGGTGCTATCAGGTTATACGCTGGGTGGTGCAGATATGTTGCGGCGTGCGATGGGTAAGAAAAAAGCCGAAGAGATGGCGCAGCAACGCAGCTTATTTGTTGATGGCGCGATTGAACGCGGTGTTGATGGCAAATTGGCGGCCAGTATCTTTGATAAATTAGAAAAATTTGCGGAATATGGCTTTAATAAATCACATTCAGCAGCCTATGCCTTGATTGCCTATCAAACTGCTTGGCTGAAAGCACACCATCCGGCGGCCTTTATGGCGGCGGTATTGTCTGTTGAGATGGATAATACAGAAAAAGTGGTGGGCTTGATTAATGAATGTCGGGCAATGGGCTTGAAGGTGTTGCCACCGGATGTGAATTACAGTGGTCTGCAATTTACGGTGCAAGATAAAGAAACTATTCGCTATGGTTTGGGTGCGATTAAAGGCGTGGGTGAGGCGGCCTTGCTAGGCGTGATTGCGGAACGAGAAGCACAAGGTGCTTATTCAGATTTATTTAATTTTTGCCGCCGCGTTGATGCCACTAAAGTGAATAAACGGGTATTGGATGCGTTAGCACGATCGGGTGGTTTAGATTCTTTAGCGGAAGGCGACGGCAAACGTGCGCGATTGGTTGCGAGTTTGAGCCATGCCGTACAAATTGCGGAGCAGCAGCGGCGTGATAGTGAGAGTGGGCAAGGTGACATGTTTGGCGTGGTGGCGCCAACGGCCGAAATTCATGCTGAATTGACGGCTGCAACACGCTGGACGGAAGCCGCTTTGTTAGCAGCGGAAAAAGAGACGCTGGGTTTGTATTTAAGTGGCCATCCGATTAATGCTTATAACGAGGAGTTGAGGCAGTTTATTCCCAATAAATTAAGCGCCTTGGATTTTAAAGGCGTGGCGAATAATCGGCAAGGTAAGCAAATCACTGTGGCAGGTTTGATTGTGGCAGTGAGAACAATCCAACGTAAACAAGGTGGACGATTGGCTTTTATTACTTTGGATGATAATTCAGCGCGGTTAGAAGTACGTATTTTTTCAAAAGTATATGAGCAATACCACACACAAATTCAGCCTGATAAATTAGTCATTATTCAAGGACGCGCGGCATTGGATAATTTTTCAGGTGAGGTACAGGTAACGGCAGATACTTTGTTTGATCTTACGCGCGCGCGCGAGCTCTATGCAAAATCATTATTGATTACGGTTAATGTGCAGGGTATGAGCGATTGGATAAGCATACTGCAAGACGTGCTACAACCGCACTGTGGCGGGGTCAGTCCAGTTGATTTGTGCTACCAGAATAGTTTGGCCAGTGGCGTCTTACGGTTGGGTGGTGAATGGCAGGTTACGCCATCAGAAATATTGATTGAAAAACTACAATCATTGACGATGGTGAGTGATGTTAGAATGCAATACAGCTAGTTGATGTTTTTAAGTCTAACGATGGCTAAACACCGTTAAAGTTATGTGGTTTGGGAGAAATTATGGATATTACACCGTATTTGAAATTAATGGCGGAGAAGAGCGCTTCGGATGT
>CAZRAY010000015.1:0-36402 GCA_964598235.1 uncultured Piscirickettsiaceae bacterium | reverse complement strand
ACGTGGAACCAAGCACTAAGGTTCCATATTTCTCGATTTTACCCCTTATTTGAAATATATCAACGGGAAAATCTCCCAAGTCTTATTTCGTTAACTTACATAGTCAACTGAAACTCAGCATAAGAAAAATCTTGCCCATTAATACGCAGTGAGAGCCCCTGTGTGCCAGCATAGTATTGGCGTGTTGTGATAGGGCGAATAGGGTGAGACTTCTTAAGTGAAAGCGTTTCACCGGCTTTGAGGGTAAGTACTTTCCATTTAAACACCTTAGCCACGAGCTTGCCATTGGCTTTTTTGAAATACACAAGATAGTCAATAATCAACGGTTGTGGCTGTTTGCCTATTGATTTTAGTTTGAGTGAAAATTCAACGCCATCACCAAATAGAACGACCTTGTTTTTTATGTGAAGAGCGTTAACCTCAACTTCTGGCGGTACATAACCAAAAGCCTGCAATGCGAGCGGATGCCCTTGTTTGATTAAGGTACGGCAGGCGTGGCGTAATAAGCGTTTTCGATTTTTATCCGCATCAACCATCCATTTTATGGCAAGGTTCGCCACTAAATCAGGATGATCTTTGGCAATATCATTGAGATGATTGGCGACAGAACGACGCACATATTCCTCGCTGTCATCTCGTAAGGCTTCTAAAATGGGTAGCATCGGCGTGGGATCGTCTGCAAGACGTTGTAGTTTCATGCCCCAAGGCAATCGCGGTCGCGTGCCTTCTGATACTAGCCGGCGTATATGATGGTCGGCATCATCTATCCAGCCACGCATGATGTTAAGCGCGCGGTCTTGATCTGAAATGAGGAAATACCGCACATCAAATTCAGATGAAAAGCGAGAGGTCATTTCTTTAAGTAAATTTAACGAACCCTCAAAATCATCAATACCATGTTGCCCAACCACCATTGTGAGTGGCAGCATGCCCCAATTTCGGATCCCATCAGCATCGCTATGAAGATCTTTGTGATAATCTTTATTTGGATGCAAGATGGCCTTTAGAATATCTGCACGTTTTTTATAATCAGCGGGTAAAAAAAGATGCAGTTGGTCTGCGATTAATTGGGTGCGTGCTTTTAGCCCTAAACTATCAAGAGAAAATAATATTTCCTTATTAAACAACTCCTTATTAAAGCCTTCTATATTGTTTTCGAGAAGGGTGCCAAGGTGGCTTATCAATGTTAGAGATAAATTGTTTTTAAAGGGTTCCATTTATTATAAGGTGATACGTTTCCCACTGCTGACAGAATCTAAGGTGGCATTGATTAGTTGACAATTAGTGCGTGCATCAGCTAATGACAGCAGGGGAGTTTCACCATTCAACACACAACGGCCAAATTGTTCGACCTCTAAGATAAAGTGATTAGAGAGAGGTAAAACTTCTTCATGCTGTTCACCTGATTCAGTCCACCAAGATAAAACGGGCGTTTCATCTGCTTTCGCCCACACGTTATGGCATTTTAAGCCACCTTTCGTGCCAATGATCTCATACTCCGCTCGGCGTGCATGGCCAAAGCTAAATTCAAATTGGGCATAACAACCATCACCATAATCAATAATGCCTGCGCTATTGGTATCCGCACCATTTTCAAGGTGGGTCGCCATTGCGGTAACCGCAAGCGCAGGCCGCTCAAAGAAGGGAAAGCGCGCCGCATGAATGGCATAGCAGCCAATATCCCACATCGCACCACCACCGCCTGATAGCGGTGCTGCAAGACGATACATGCGCGCGGGTTGCATGGTAAAAGCAAAGCTAGAACGTACAACACGCACATCGCCTATTAAGCCTGAATCCAAAACTTCTTTTACGCGAGCATGCTGCGGATGATGACGATACATAAATCCCTCCATCACCACTAAGTTCTTTTCGCTGGCCAGTTTTATAATCGCATCCACTTCCATGACAGTCAGCGCCAACGGTTTTTCACACAATACATGTTTGCCTTGCTCTAATGCCCGCATAACCCACTCCGCATGCTCACCATTCGCCATCGGGATATAGACAACATCAATATTATCGGCTGCCAACAACATATTAGGATCATCATAAACCGTTACATTTTCTTGGTTAGGCGCATATTGTGCCAGCGTCTCTGCCGCCGCATTAGGTCGCCGACTGGCGATGGCCACTAACTGACTATTATTAGCCGCCACAATCGCTGGCATTAACTGTTGGTTAATGCGTGCAGCACCTAGAATTCCCCAGCGTAGTGTTGTCATTTCGTTGCTCATTTCTTATTTAAATAGGCGAAGGCGGTGATAAAGGCTTGTTCTTGAAATTTCTTTAAGCCCGTATCGGCGAAATTATCAGCAAAATGCACTGTTTTCTGAATGGCTTTAATATCAGCCGAAGAGAGCAGAGACACCTCTAAATAAGGGCTTAGCTGAATAGCGGCTTCCAACTTGAATCCAACCGCGCCGCCGGCGAATTTTCCTCGTGTTAACCGTTCTTTTATAATGATATTTTTTACATTATAATCTGTCATTAACTTATTAAATGTAAACTGAAATTTCTTTATTTCCTCAGTCTCTTTTGCATTCTCAATACTGATTCTTTTGACACGACATTCTGGCAAAGAAAAATTGCCTGAATCTAATTCCATAATACAAATAACAGCATCATTACCTGATAGTTCTACACCACAAACGCGCATTGAAAACCTCTAATTTTTTAATTTGTATAAAAAGTATCTTTCATCGTGGCAAGGCGGAAGTATTATAAAAAGCGGCATTTACATACCGTAAATGAGCATTTTATACAGATTAAAATCCGCCACCCGTACGAAAACCACCGCCGCCACTGCGTGACGAAAAGCCACCTGAACGTGGCAAGCGAAACCCACCGCCGTTTGGAGTATGTCCACCAAGCCCACCTCGGCCTTGTGGGCGATGCCAGGGGCTTTGTCGGCGGCGTCTCGGCAAGCCAAGACCACCACTTCCAAAATCAGGCCATGCGCCTACATCACGATGCCGTTGATGACGTTCAATTGTACGCCAAAGCTCGCCACTATTAACTAAACCATTTAAAAATTGACTCAACATAGTGCCAATCATTTCTTGATTACCGAAACCAGAACGCAAATCATCAAATCGACGCTGCTTAAATCGCCGGCGCACCTGCTCCAATTGCTGTAAGCGGTCCAATTTGGCTTCGTGTAGCTGTCGATGCTCACGTAAGTCTTGGCTTAAATCACGATGTTGCTCTCGTAATTCTGCTAGATCTCTTACCAACGTGTCATCTTGTGTATTTCTTGTTTCTTGTGAGGCGCGATCAAGTTGGCGCATATTCTTGCTCGCAAACGCAGTGCGTAAAATTTGTAGACTTTGCAGCATATAGTGATCTTTGGCTTCTGCATAGGTTGCGCGCTGCGCTAACAATATGTTCAGCTTATCTTCCTGCTCAATAATTTCATCATCTAATGCATCAACTTCCTCTTGCGCCTGTGACTGTATCGCTTGAAGAGTAGGAAGGCCTGCGGCCAATGCTTTTTCTTGTTCTAATTCTGTTAATGCGGCTAACACCGCATCCGCATCTTCACGTTCCCCAACGGCATGGCCACGTAAACGCTTAGGGATCTCTAATAAGGTCCAATAATTAACGCGATTCGAATCATAATCGCTCAAGCCACTCACCCAACCATCAAGATAACGCGTTAACACACCGGCATTATAATCTGGCGTGCCGTAATGCCGATGCCAGAGATACATAAATAAGTTATCGCTTTCATAGGGCAATCCTTTCTTGACACGGTCTTCAGCAGCTAAATCTGCTTTTGTTTCGGCTTCTTTCGCCGTATCATCGGCTAAACGTGCGACCGCTAATTGCTGTTGGAAGGCATCATCCACTTCTAAGCTTGCCTGAATAGTATGTTCACAACCTATCACTGCCTGTGCAGATTGATTAACAGATTCAACTGACGTGTTGCGTTGATCGTTGAGATATAACAGCGTGCCTGTTACCTCATCGATCTCAGATTCTAATTGTGTAAATGCTTGTTCGCGTGTTTGCAACAAAGCCAATGCTTGCTGATCCACGGCATTCAAATCAACTAATAAAGCATCTCGTGCAATATCATCCAAACGCAAAGCTGCTAACTGTTTTAATGCTTCTGACTGTGCTTGTTGATTCGTTTGTAATTGCTCGCTTGCATAGCTTAGTTCTCGATCAATGCGATCAACATCGGAACGAACTGATCCTAAACCACGATCTAACTCTGCTAATGTTTGTTGTCCACTAATCATACTACCAATCCGTTATCGCTGAGCCATCGGTTTCGACCGTATATTCAGGTTTAAGTTGACCGCGCCGTTTTTGCCCTACAACACGCTGTTGAATAATGCCATCATCTTGCTTATCTTCGGCAACAGACTGAAACACCGCATTATTCACCCGTAAACCCCACTTATTCACGACATGTGATTTCCCTTCTTCTTCACTCATCATGGGCAACGACAGCGTGTTGCCTTCACTATCAACCGCCTCAACAATTAAATAATAATTCCGAGCTTGTCGATTAGATTCCGGCACACGCCAAATACCCGATTTTTCACCTGGTCGGCTAATAATCCGTACTTCATATACACTATCTAATTGCACTAACATCACATCTAATTTGCTGACTGCAGATTCGGCTTCATCATATTGCTCACGGGAGAGTGCTAATTTCCCTTTTTGTCTAATTTGGTCAGCCTGCCAGTGGATCTTTTCATCCGTTGCTAAGTCAACGACTGATGTATAACGCTGTTCAAGTGACACAGGCAATGCAGCATGCAGTGCATTTTCTGGCCGAGTTACTGTTATATAAAATAAACACCAAATAGCAAATAATATGCCGATAGCCCACAGTAGCGGCTTCAACCATTTTCCGCGGCTAATATAAAGCGTTGCCAGTTTGCTCGAGAAAGAGTTCGGGGTAGGGGAATAAGCAAAGCGATCTTCCTCTAAAGCAGAAACACCTTCTGCCAGCATCGCATCCGTTACCTCAATACCTTGCCGTTGATAAATATCACGTAATTCTTCAATCATCCGTTCATGGCGCGCATCTGCATCCAATTCACGATCGATCAATTTCTCCCGATGTCGTAATGTATCTACAACATCCATCGCCACCATCAAATCTTCGAGTGGGGCCTTATTATGCGCGTTCTCAGCCATCTATTAAAAAGGGTGGGGGAGTGTTAACGAATTACCACGCTCAATAACGCGTGCCATCCGTTGCTTACCATCCTCAACCGCATCTCGAATATCTTGTGCATTTTGTGTAGAGAGGGCGCGCATCTCAGTGATGATCTCAGCTGAACGTTCTTGGAAGTTCACCACTGAATCAACCAGTTTTTGAACTGATTCTGCCCGAATAGTCGGCCCATAACCCGCGCGCAAAGCCGCTTCTTGCACTTGTGTTCCAATCTCGCCTAAATCCTCTAAGCCTTTAGAAATGCCTTCTTTCATTGCTTCAAGCGCCTGTGTACTCTCATGCAAACCAAATAAACCCGTAAAAGACGCACTCAAAGCCGTTAAGACCGTTTCATTCGTACCAAAGAACATAATAGCTTGCTTATAAACGCGATCTTTTGCGCCCGTTGTTTGCATTAGCCGCGCCATTACCACTTCCGACGTGTTATAGCTTACCGTTAAATTATCAGATAAATCTTTTGTAATTTGATAGCGCTCTTCCGTTTCTTGCAGTTCACGCATTCGCTCATCGCGAGCAAGCTCAAGGGCTGCCCGATCAGCTAAATCAGTGCCTGTAAAAGAGGCAACCGTATCAGAGGCTTGTTTTAATCGCCCTTGCGCTTCATTCCATAAGGCTTCAGCTTGTTTTAATATATCTAGCGCATCAATTTCAGAGGATTTAATCGCCCCTCTAAAGTCGCGGTATGCATTTAAAATAACGTGTTCACGTTCAATTTGATCACGCGAATCTGCCGCCACCTCTAAG
Source organism: uncultured Piscirickettsiaceae bacterium (assembly GCA_964598235.1). GTDB lineage: Bacteria > Pseudomonadota > Gammaproteobacteria > Nitrosococcales > Methylophagaceae > UBA652. The sequence continues at coordinate 30,458 of CAZRAY010000015.1, read as the reverse complement.
TAGATTTCTTTGATTTTATCGAAGCGAGCAGCGATATCTCCTCGCGTTACCTTCATCCACACATTACTAATGCGCTCGAATGTATCAATTTTGCCATCTTCAATTTGTTCGACCATCGACTTGGCATCGTCACGAATACTGTTAAAAGATTTTGTAATGTCTTCGTAACGTTCACCAATTTGCATCTTACTGATTTGTTCGCGCACCATTTCATTAAATACAGTTGCCTGAGAGAGGGTACGCGCAATGGCCAATGATTTTTCAGGATCAATCTCCGAAATACGTTCTAACAACGCAACAATAGGGGCTTCATCTACTTTCGTGGGCATTAAACCCAAATCCCTTAATTGATCTAGCGCTTTATCCAAATATTGCATTGTTGTGCTCGACATAATCTTATCCTCATGAGATTAAATATTGTTCTCGTATCATAAAGGAGGCGTGCTTGATTAGCAATTGTTATGAATGGCCACGGGGCCTCGGTAGAAGGAGTCTCGGGCTCCACAAATGCAATTTAACATAATATACATTATGCGAACAACTAGCTAGGCATCCACAATACTAGGTTCCGCATTAAATTATTATGTCTCTAACTTATTGTTCCTATCACGGCTTTGTTTGATTCGCTGATTATTTGCTGGAATGTATTTTATTTTTGCCAATCGGTCATAGAGCACAACGTTGACTGTCGCTGCCAAGTTCATACAACCGATTGTTGGAATGTAAACAACCGCATCGGCTTTATCAATAATATCTTGTTCAATTGATCCATCTTCCGGCCCAAAAATATAAAAAGCATTTTCAGGATGTTGATATTCAGGCAGTGGAACGGCCCCGATAACGAGTTCCACACACACAATAGCCATACCATCTTCTATCGCGCTTAACAGGTCGTTTACACCTGATATAGCAACACTACTGCCTACTTTACGACTCAGGTTAGCGGAACGCCCTTGATTATCCTGTGCTTTTTTATAACGTGTACCTGTGTAAAAAACCTTGCTCGCGTCATAGTTACCTGCTGCGCGCATAACTGAGCCCACGTTATCTGGGCTTTTAGGATTAATTAGGCCTATATTTACATTAGATGACGTCATCTGTTACTAATTAAAGCGCCCCTGATGATTGAAAAATAGCATAGATACTGTTGGCCATTAATGCATAGCCCTGAACATTTGGATGAATCGAGTCAGACTTTAAGCTTCTCTTACGCTCTATTTGACTCATAATGGTGTTTTCTATTGGAAGCTCATATTTATCTGCGATACGTTGATAAAAATCAGCAGGCTTCAGCATAAGGTTGAAATCTGGCACGGTAACAAGAATCACTTCTGCCCCACTTTGCTGAATAAGCTCTACCATTTCCCCAATATTTTGTTCTGTTTGGCTGGCGCTTTGTTTTCTAAGAATATCGTTTCCTCCATGACACAGGACCACGAGGCTGGGTTGGTATTGTTTGAGCAGTTTTGGCAGGCGTATTAGCCCTGTTGAGCTGACTTCGCCAGGAATGCCCGCATTGATAACTTTTCGATTAATCAATTGACTCAGCACTGCTGGATAGCTTTGTATTTTTGGCTTTGGGGCGCCTGTTCCGTAAGTAAGGCTGTCACCAAAAGCGAGAACGGTTGCATCTACAGCAAGTGGCGTGAGCCTGGGTTCTTTATCACAAGCCGTAAGCAACGTTGTTAATAACAGTACGAGTACAAGATAGGGTGTTGCCTGTCGACTATTCAGCATAGGTCTCGAGTTATTGTGTTGTTGGGAATAGCCGGTGAAAATTTGCTGTGGTTTGCTGAGCGATTATCTCCACAGTTTCATTCCTCAACGCAGCTACGGCTTCAGCGACATGTTTGACGAAAGCAGGTTGATTGGCTTTTCCACGATGCGGCACGGGTGCCAGATAAGGCGCATCCGTTTCGATTAATATTCTGTCTGCAGGTAATTTTTTAGCAACATCCTGCAGTTGTGTGGCATTTTTGAAGCTGACAATGCCCGAAAGAGAGATGTAAAAGCCGATATCTAGTGCGCGCTTGGCGGTATCCCAATCTTCTGTAAAGCAATGAATAATGCCCCCAGCTTGTTCTGCGCCCTCCTGCTCTAACATATCCATTGTATCGTCTCGCGCTTCTCGGGTGTGAATAATGAGGGGTTTTTGCGCTTGTTTTGCCGCTTCAATGTGCACACTAAAGCGATCGCGCTGCCAAGCTAAGTCGCCTTCTGATCGAAAATAATCTAGCCCTGTTTCACCAATGGCAATAACTTTGTCTTGCTTGGCTAAATCAACCAATTGTTCAACCGTTAAGGTTTCTTCTGGTATGGGGTCAACATTAGGGTGAATCCCCACACTGGCATAAATATGTGGGTGCGCTGCGGCGATGGCTACGGTGTAATCACAACTCGCACGATCAATCGCAATGGCGAGCATATGTGATACTTGGTTTTCTGCTGCGGCATCAAGTGCAATTTGTAGATCAGTATTATTATCCGCGACTATATTAAGGTGGCAGTGAGAATCAATAAACATCTGTAATCACATGGTGTGCGTTGGATTATCGCTGGCAAGCTGATCTGCTAAGAAATTTTCAATCTTACCACGCACAACACCATTATCCATTGCACTAAAATGCACTCCGATACCTGCGGCTTTGTTACCTGTCGCACCAACAGGTGTTTTCCAAACGACGGTGCCTGCCACCGGTAGTTTATCTGCCTCATTCAACAGCTCTAGCAACATAAACACCTCTTCCCCAAGACGATATTCTTTGTCAGTTGGAATAAATAAACCACCATTTTGTAAAAATGGCATATAAGCATGATAAAGCATCGTTTCATTGCTTATTTTTAAGGAAATCATACCTTGACGCGGGGAAGGATTGTCAGCCATTTGTGTGCCTATTTAGGTTGGTTCATTATAGAGACCATAAAATCTTCTAATAACAAGCTATCATTTAGCTTTGTTTGGGTAGATAGTAACTTTATTGTGCGTAAGATGCAATCAGATATCGCCCAACAAAAAGCGGTGCTAAAAGGAATACGTGGTGTTGATGCATTCGGCGCATAATGTGATTGCAACATACCATTCGTCCAATGCTGCAGTTGGCGGAAGATTAAGTTCATATCCCTGTTTTTCCAAGATTTGCTCAGCACCGTTGGGTCTGCCTTTGCAGTGAGTAAGGCATAAAAATCCTTCTTTAGTTGCTGGCTATCTGTCAGCCAATCACTCTCGGCCAGCGCTATCGTCGCTAACGGTGCGCCCAGTGAAAGTGTGAGTAATTCGGCGTGGTTTGCTTTATGGTCCCCTTGGTGGGCTGCCAGCCATGCCAATGCATCATCTTCTTGAGGCACCGTAATATGTTGTAATTGGCACCGGCTGCGAACGGTAATAGGTAATTTTGTTACTCGTGAGCTTACTAATATTATCAACGTATTCTTTTGTGGTTCTTCCAGTATTTTAAGCAAGCTATTATAAGCATTGATATTCAGGGAATCTGCAGGGGAAATCACAATGGTTTTCCAATTGCTCACACTTGCCGTCAGGCTTTGTTTTTCTTTCAGTTCCCGAATTTGATCAACCTTAATCATTAAACTGCCTTCTTCAGGCGTGATGAGTTGATGATCTGGGTGCGTATCCGCGAGATACAATTGGCAACTATGGCATTGGCCGCAAGGCGCACCGTCAATAGATGCACTACACAGCCTAGAAGCCGCCATATAAAGTGCTAGCCCATGTTTTCCTAACCCATCCACTCCCGTTAATAAAATAGCATGCGGAATACGTTGGTTTTGCACTTGGCGCTGATAAGACTGCCACGTTGTTTGTTGCCACGGGTGAATTTCTGACATGTTCATGCGAGCAATTTATCCAACTGCACTGCAACCCTTTCCTGAACTTGCGTTATATCCTGGCTGGCATCAATAATCTTGATTCGATTAGGTGAGGCTTGCGCTTGCCTTAAATAATCAGCGCGTACTTTTTCAAAAAAGTTGGCTTTCTCTTGCTCAAATCGATCGGTGGCTTCATTTCGGCTAGCAACGCGCGAAAAACCCAGTTCAACGGGTAAATCAAACAACAAGGTCAGATCGGTCTCTAGGCCTTGTAGTGTCCAATCTGCGATTTGACGAATACGTTGCTGGCTAATGCCCCTACCGCCGCCTTGATAAGCAAAGGTGGCTTCTACAAAACGATCGCACACCACCCAATCTCCTCGCGCTAACGCAGGCTGGATAACATGTGCAATATGTTCGGCGCGGGCAGCAAACATGAGTAATAATTCGGCATCATCACTCATGCCACCTTCGCGTGGTGTAAGTAATACACTGCGAATTTCTTCACCTAACGCTGTGCCGCCAGGTTCCCGCGTCATAACCACCGTTTTATTATGCTTTGCAAGATGTGACTGAATAAAGGCAATTTGGGTAGACTTGCCCGCGCCTTCAATACCTTCAATGCTGATAAATTTTCCAGTCATTGTTGCTTTAGCTTTGCTAAATATCGGCGAACAGCGGCATTATGCTCAGATAGGTTTTTTGAAAAATAATGCCGCCCTTCACTCCCTGTAGCAACAAAATAGAGGGTTTTACCGGATTTAGGGTGTAGCGCTGCTTCAATCGCAGCTAAGCTAGGCAATGCTATTGGCGTGGGTGGCAACCCTGCTCTAGTGTAGGTGTTATATGGTGTGTCTTTTCGTAAGTCACGACGGCGAATATTGCCCTCATATTCTGCGCCCATGCCGTAAATAACCGTTGGATCCGTTTGTAATAACATGCCTATATTCAATCGGCGAACAAATACACCTGAAATTTCAGGCCGTTCTTCAGCAATCCCCGTTTCTTTTTCAATGATAGAGGCCATAATTAAAGCGTCATACGGTGTTTTATAAGGCAAGTCTTCGGCCTTGTTTTGCCATGCTTTATCAAGCTGAGAAGCCATATCATTATAGGCCCGGCTTAAGAACTCAATATCACTTGTGCCTGCAGGGAAATAATAAGTTTCTGGCAAGAACAAGCCTTCTGCAGGCTCACCTGACTTACCTAATGCCGTCATCACTGCATCAGCACTAGCGGTCTCTAACGTATGCTCGAACAAGTCACTTTTTGAAATGGCATCAATCAGCTCTTGGGTGGTGATGCCTTCAATAATCGTAAAACCACGCTGAATAACTTTCCCAGAAATAAGGTGTTCCAAAAATTGTGGCAAGGTTGTGCCACTTGGAATATCAAATTCACCTACCTTAATCTGATTGGCATTGCCTTCCCAGCGCGCATATAGCGCCAAATAAATCGCTGGGACGGTGCTTAACTTCTCATCTGATAGGTGTTGAATAACGTGTTTAAGATTACTGCCCTTCTTAACCGTATAGTGATAGCCTGCATCAGGAAGCTTAAGGGGAGTAGATAAAAAACGTTGGTATTCGAACCAACTTGCGACACCTACAACCGCCAATATTATTAATATAAAAGCAAACTTTATCAATAACTTCAAACTACAATCTCGAAAGAAGATAATTGTTTTTGAAGCAGAGAGGTGATCACGCCAACTGAGATAGATTGCTCATCAATTTGCTTAATTGGCCAAATACCAATAACACTATTACACATAAAGACTTCATCTGCGGATAGCAAATCTTGCTGCCTAATGTAAGCTTGGTGACAAGGAATACCGACCTTTGCAGCAATATCCATAATCGTGGTGCGCGTGATACCTTCAATGCCGCAACGGTCCAATGGTGGTGTAATCAGCATGCCTGATTTAACCATGAAGATATTGCTAAAAGTACCCTCCACAATATCACCATGCGCATTACACATTAATCCTTCTGCAATTGTTTCATCGTCCCATTCATTTCTTGCTAGGATTTGTTCTAAGCGGTTTAAGTGTTTAATCCCTGCTAGAGCGGGATTATCAACTAAACGTTGCTGACATAGGCGAACATTCACCCCCGTTCTTGCATTATCTTCAGGATAAGATGGCCAAGGATGTGCTGAAAGGATCCGCGTTGGCTCAACACCTTGCTGTACTTGATAGCCGCGGCCCCCACTCCCTCTGGTCACAATGATTTTAATCACTGCATTTTGTGTGTTTTCTGCACCCAGTTCATTGCAGATTTTATGCAACTCTATTTTCAGTGTTTTGCGTTGCTGGAAATCAATACCTAATCGCTTGCAGCCCTGTGCCAGTCGATCTAAATGCGCACTAACAAAACGTAATTGCCCATTATGATAAGCAATGGTTTCAAATACACCATCGCCATATTGCAACCCACGATCGCTGACAGGCAATTGATCGTTCTCTATACCATTTACAAGAATCATCATCATTATATTTTCTTAAAGATAACAGTGCCGTTAGTGCCACCAAATCCAAAGGAATTGGACATTGTCACATCAATCGACATTGGACGTGCCTTATGCGGCACATAATCTAAATCACATGCTGGGTCAGGATTGTCTAGGTTAATTGTTGGGGGTGCAATTTGATCACGAATCGCCAAGATACTAAATATAGCCTCCACCGCCCCTGCCGCGCCTAATAGATGGCCAATCATAGATTTAGTTGAACTCACTACCGTATCCGCGGCATTATTCTCGCCTAGGGCAAGTTTGACAGCTTGTGTTTCTGCAATATCACCTGCAGGTGTCGACGTGCCATGGGCATTAATATAGTCTATCGCATCGCCTTCCAAACCCGCATCTTTCATTGCATTTTTCATGCTCCGAGCAGCACCCTCACCACCAGGTGATGGCAGCGTTATATGATAAGCATCACCGCTCATACCAGAACCAATTAATTCAGCATAAATCTTTGCGCCACGTGCTTTTGCATGTTCATATTCTTCTAAAACAATGACGCCAGCACCATCCCCCAGTACAAAACCATCTCTATCTTTATCCCATGGACGACTAGCTGCTTCAGGATCATCATTACGTTTTGATAAAGCGCGTGCTGCTGAAAAGCCACCCAAACCTATTGGGCAGCTAGCCATTTCCGCCCCCCCTGCAACCATGACTTCTACATCACCGTATTGAATCATCCGACAAGCGGTTGTAATGTTATGTACGCCACTTGAACATGCTGTCGCAATCGCAATATTAGGCCCTTTTAAGCCATATTGAATTGATAGGTTTCCCGACACCATATTTACAATCGTACTCGGTACAAAAAACGGGGTGATTTTACGTGGTCCACCATCTAGGTAACTATTATGTCCCGCCTCAATACTAGGTAAACCACCAATGCCTGAGCCAACTGCAACACCAATTCGTTCGGCATTTTCATCAGTAACAATTAATCCTGAATCTTCAATCGCTTCCATTCCCGCAACAATTCCATAATGAATAAATGAATCCATTTTTTTTGCATCTTTACGCGGGATAAAAGAAGTAATATCAAAGTTTTTGATATTTGCAGCAAATTTAGTCGCAGAATTAGTCACATCAAATAACGTGATCGGCGCTACTCCACTCTTCCCTGCTAAAATATTTTTCCAACTTTCTGCAACATTATTTCCAACTGGGGTCACGGCACCCATTCCTGTTACTACAACGCGGCGTTCTGGCATGAACTTTTCCTTTACTTTTATGCGGCTCAGAAATAGTAAGGCCGCCTAACGTAATTATACGTTAGGCGGCCTTATCATAAAAGATTGACGATTAAGCTTGTGCAGAATTAACGTAATCAACTGCTTGCTTTAATGTTGTGATTTTCTCAGCTTCTTCATCTGGAATTTCACATTCAAATTCTTCTTCAAGCGCCATTACTAATTCAACAGTGTCCAATGAGTCCGCACCGAGATCATCGATGAAAGAGGCATCTGGTTTAACTTCATCTTCGCTAACACCTAATTGCTCAACAACGATACCTTTAACGCGTGCTTCAATATCACTCATAATTTTTTCCTTTAATGGTTTAAAACATAATGTGTTAACACTTCATCGTGCCATCACGGGTGAGACAAGCTATATGATAAATAGTTTGTGCTCAAAAAATCAACTAAATTTGCACCTATTATATCAGGCAATCACTGCATGTACATCCCGCCATTCACATTCAGCGTCTCGCCAGTGATATATCCCGCATCAGGGCTGGCCAGAAAACGTACTGCCGCTGCAATTTCTTCAGGCTGACCAAGGCGTTTCACTGGCACATTTTGCAATAAAGCATCTTTATGATCATCCGATAAACCACTGGTCATATCTGTATCAATAAAACCAGGAGCAACAGAATTAACTGTAATTCCGCGCATGCCTACTTCTCTTGCTAATGATTTACTAAAACCAATCACCCCTGCTTTCGCGGCTGAATAATTTGTTTGGCCTGCATTGCCCATCACACCCACAACCGATGTGATATTAATGATTCGACCCCAACGTGCTTTTGTCATTGCACGCAAGCAGCGTTTGCTGATCTTATAAATAGGACGAAGGTTGGTGTTCATAATGTCATCCCATTCATCATCTTTCATCCGCATTAACAAATTATCGCGGGTGATGCCCGCATTGTTTACGAGGATATCAGGTGCTGAAAAGTTTGATTCTATATCGGCAATAATGGTTTCGATGGAAGCATCATCCGTGACATTCAATACCATCCCTGCACCTTGAATATTATTCTCAGCTAAAAAAGCACTGATTGTTTCTGCGCCTGTAGGTGATGTTGCTGTACCGATAACGGTAGCCCCTTGCTCACCTAAACTAATTGCAATCGCCCGCCCAATGCCACGTGTTGCGCCCGTCACCAAGGCCACTTTATCTGATAAAGGTAAACTCATTTTATTCTCCTGTTGTTGCCGCTACGGCTTTTTCGAGGGATGAGACGTCAAACACGGGCAAAGCCGTTAATGAGCGGTCAATTCGTTTTGTTAAACCTGCAAGCACTTTCCCGGGGCCAGATTCAACCAGTGTATCCACACCTTCCGACGCCATATATTGCACCGTTTCTACCCAACGTACTGGTGATTGTACTTGTCGCGCTAATAAGTCACGGATTTCTTCAATATCATTTGATACTTGCGCCATTACATTTTGAATAACGGGTATCGTCGGTGAGTTTAATGTAATCCCAGCAAGCCTTTCCGTTAATTGCGCTGCCGCTGGCGCCATCAACGCACAATGCGAAGGGACACTTACGGGCAATAATAAGGCGCGTTTAGCCCCTTGCTCTGTTGCCAATGCAATCGCTGCATTCACTGCAGTAGCGCTTCCCGCAATCACCACTTGGCCTGGCGAATTAAAATTCACTGCCTCCACCACACCATACGTAGCACTGTTCTCACATAGTGCGATAACCACATCATCATCTAAGCCTAAAATTGCCGCCATCGCGCCTTCACCTGCCGGCACCGCTGCTTGCATATAACGACCACGATCAGCCACTAATTTAACTGCTTCAGCAAAGCCTAAAGCGCCCGCGGCAACTAAAGCAGTATATTCGCCAAGGCTATGACCTGCTAAATAAGAAGGGGTAATATCAGAATTTTCTTGCCAAACGCGCCATGTCGCAATACCTGCCGCCAACATAGCGGGTTGCGTACGATCTGTTTGGTTTAAATCGGCTTCTGGGCCGGTTGAAACTAATTTCCATAGATCATAATTCAAAACATCCGATGCTTCTGAAAAAGTTTCATTTACTAGGGGGAATTGTTCTGCCAAGGCAGATAACATGCCGACAGATTGGGAGCCCTGACCAGGGAACAAAAAAGCTACTTTCATTTTAAGTCTCGTCTGTTAATACTTGTTTTCTAATACTTTATGAGTGCAGAGCCCCAAGTAAACCCGCCACCAAATGCTTCGAGCAATAGTGTCTCACCACGTTTAATACGCCCATCGCGTACTGCCGTGTCCAATGCTAATGGAATCGTTGCTGCAGACGTGTTTGCATGTTCATCAACCGTGACAACTACTTGATCCATTGTCATATTAAGTTTCTTTGCTGTGGCGGTAATAATTCTAATATTTGCCTGATGAGGCACGAGCCAATCTAGATCTGATTTGGCAATATTATTACTTGCTAATGTTTCATCTGCAATTTGGCTAAGCGTATTCACGGCGACTTTGAACACCTCATTACCTTTCATAGTGACATATGCTGGCGTATCTGCCAGTGCAACTTCTGCTCCTACCCCGCTTGAAACTTGTAACAATTCATTGTACTTGCCATCAGCATGAATATGCGTCGATAAAATTCCTGGTTCTTCCGACGCCTGTAACACAACTGCACCTGCCCCATCACCAAACAAAACACAGGTATTACGATCAGTCCAATCAATGATACGCGACATCGTTTCAGCACCAATCACTAAGGCATTTTTGGCCGCACCCGTTTGAATGAATTTATTAGCAATATCTAATGCATAGACAAACCCTGTACACACCGCCTGAATATCAAATGCAGGACAACCATGAATATTCAGTTTATTTTGAACTAAGCAAGCCGTGCTCGGAAAGACGCGAGCAGGCGTGGAGGTCGCCACAATAATTAAATCAATATCAAGGTTGTCTAGACCCGCTGCGTCAATCGCATTTTGCGCCGCAATGGTGGCCAAATCTGTAGTCGATTGGTCATCTGCTACAATATGCCGTTTTTTGATGCCCGTACGCTCAGTGATCCATTCATCGCTGGTATCAACCATTGATTCTAAATCTTTATTTGTTACTATTTTTTCTGGTAGATAACTACCTGTACCTACAATCTTGGAATAGATCACGCGAGCTGACCTTCCAATAAGGATTCCAAATGTTCACTGATTTTATTCGGTACATCATGCTCTGCTTCAATAATCGCAATTTTAATCGCATTAGAGAAGGCAAACGCATCTGCCCCACCATGACTTTTAATCACAATCCCTTGCAAGCCAATAAAATTAGCACCATTATGCGCACGCGGATCAAGCTCTCTCTTAAAATGATTCAATACAGGTGATGCAATCAAACCTGCAAAACGTGTGAAAATATTGCGATTAAATGATTCACGTAGGAAATGGCGAATCATATGCACCACGCCTTCGCTTGATTTAAGTGCGACATTACCAACAAAACCATCACAGACGAGAACATCGACTTCACCACGATACAATGCATCACCTTCAATAAAACCAATGTAATTAAGATCTGTTTTCGCGATTTGAATAGCGGCTTCTTTTACCCGCTCATTGCCTTTCATCTCTTCTTCGCCGATATTGAGCAAGCCCACTGTCGGGTTTTCTATACCGTCGACCAATTCCGCTAAAACGGAACCCATCACCGCAAATTGCACTAAGTGATCAACCGAGGAATCTACATTTGCACCTAAATCAAGCACATAGGTATGGCCTTTCATGGTCGGCAAGGCTGAAATAATCGCGGGACGTTCAATACCAGGCAATGTTTTCAACACAAATCGCGCCGTCGCCATTAATGCGCCAGTGTTACCAGAGCTCACACACGCCGCAGCCGTGCCCTCTTTCACAAGGTTAATCGCCACGCGCATCGAGGAATCTTTTTTAGACCGTAACGCCACCGCAGGTGATTCATCCATTGCGACTTGCTGTGAGGCATGATGAACAACAATCCGAGGATCATCCACTTTGCCATGCTCCTGCAGTTTGGCTTGCACCGTCTCTGCATCGCCCACCAAAATGAAAGTCACATCAGGCTGTTCTGCTTGCACGCTAATAACAGCAGGGATCACAGCCTCAAGGCCATGATCCCCACCCATTGCGTCTATTGATATTGTTAAACTCAAGGCTTTATACCTTTATTCGGCGCTTTTACCTTGCACAACTTTACGACCACGGTAATAGCCATCTGCAGTCACCGTGTGACGACGGTGTAATTCACCTGATGTTGTGTCAACTGAAATTGTCGTTTCAGTTAATGCATCATGTGAACGACGCATGCCGCGACGTGATGTGCTTTTTTTACTTTTTTGAACTGCCATTGTTAAAACTCCTAAATATTTACAACTTACTTAAATTTAAACTTCTCACCAGCTTACTTTGACTTTAAGCTAGCTAATACATCAAACGGAGAACCTGTTTTTTCCGGCGCTTCGTCTTCAATTTCTTCTAATGCCGCAGTCTGCCATGCTTCTGCAGGGAGACAAGCTGAATCATGTTTTGGCACTAACGGTAAAGCCAAAATCAATTCGTCTTCAATCATGTCAGCTAAAAATACAACACCATCTTCGCCAATAAGCCATGGTTCATATGACGATGGCATTTCATCAACATGGTGTTCATGTTTCGCTATACCCATTATGTTCTTGATTTCAATATCAAACGGCATGGACTCTAAACACCGTTCACACACCAGCATCACTTGGGCTTCAAACTGGCCTTTCACATAAGGCTTATTACTCGCATCAAATCCAAAGCTAAGTTCGACTTTAACATCACCCGTATCGTCGGCTAGGCCAGGATGTAAACGCTTCAACCTTGAGATTGAAATTTGACCTGCCAATATTTGACCTTGTCTCGCTAAACGAAGGGGTTCAATTTCTAGTGGTAATTTTTGATGCATAACCGAGGAATTATACGGAATCCATCACTATATTGTCAAAATAATCAAATAGCCATCTGCATTACACCGCCATCAAAAGCGACCTCAACATCAACACAAAAGATACCATTCAAGCCATAAAATACAGTCATAATTCACTTAATTAGTATTATGCAACTCAATAATTTCATTGGACTTTTCTAAGTCTTGTTTTGACTGATCATTTCGTTTATTATGCAATTCACTTAAATATGCAGTATCAATATCACCTGTCACATAATCCGCATCAAAACATGAAGTATCAAACCTATCGACCTTATCTTTTATGTCTACCGCGGCAATTAAGTCATCTAAATCTTGATAAATCAACCAATCAGCACCCAACTCTTGATTAATTTGCTCAACATTACGATCATGCGCGACTAATTCCTGAACTGACGGCATATCAATACCATACACATTCGAGTACCGCACGGGTGGTGCTGCTGACGCGAAAAATACTTTTTTCGCGCCCGCATCACGTGCCATCTGTACAATTTGCTGTGAGGTTGTACCTCGCACGATAGAATCATCAACCAACAATACATTTTTACCTTCAAATTCTAAACCAATAGCGTTCAGCTTTTGACGCACTGATTTACGGCGTTGAGTTTGCCCTGGCATAATAAATGTCCGGCCAATATAGCGATTTTTGATAAAGCCTTCACTATAAGGCAGTTCCAAATCAATTGATAACTGCAGTGCCGCACTCCGACTCGTATCTGGAATCGGCATCACCACATCAATATCAAGCTCTGGAAACTGTCTCTTAATCTTTGCTGCTAAAGCGCTGCCCATCCGTAAACGGCTCTTATGAACAGAGATACCATCAATCATAGAATCTGGCCGTGCAAAATATACATACTCAAATAAACACGGTGATCTGACTGCCTTTTCAGCACATTGTGACGTATGCAGCTTACCATCCATATCAATTAATACACATTCACCAGGTGCAATATCACGCACAAATTCAAATGCAAGCATATCAATCGCCACACTTTCCGATGCGATAATATATTCGTCGCCTTTCAGCGTGGTTCGTTTGCCAATAACGGCAGGTCGGATCCCATAAGGGTCTCTAAACCCTAATAAGCCTACCCCCACCACCATCGCCACTGCAGCATAGGCACCACTTACACGATTATAAACTTCTGAAACCGCTTGAAAAATATCATCTGGCGTAGGTGCTAAGGTATTAATTTCTTGTAATTCGTGTGCTAATACATTTAACAATACTTCAGAGTCCGAGGTCGTATTCAGGTGCCGACGATCACTACGGAATAATGCTTCTTTTAGTTCTTGCGTATTGGTTAAATTGCCATTATGCGCCAATACAATTCCATAGGGGGAGTTCACATAAAAGGGCTGTGCTTCAGCTGATGTTGAGCAACCTGCCGTAGGGTAACGCACATGACCAATGCCCATATTACCTCGTAAACCCAACATATGTCGCGTTCGGAATACATCTTTAACTAACCCATTATCTTTGCGTAAGAAAAGCTGGCCACTTGTATCGCAGGTAACAATACCCGCGGCATCTTGGCCACGATGTTGTAATACCGTCAACCCATCATATAAAGATTGATTCACTTCTGATTGGCCAAAAATACCAATAATTCCGCACATAAAGTAGACCTGTTTTATTGAGGTGGTTGTTGAATGGTAGCCGTCGTAGGTTCTACTACGATCGGTGCAGCCTCTGTGGCGGGCTCTATTAGCGATGTCGGTTCACTGCCCACCGCTGCTGGTAGTTCAAAGCTAACATGTGATGCAATGTTTTCCGGCAACAAACCATGCGCCCATTTGGCATAGGGCTCAAAATGCCCTAATAATGATGATGCTTGCCACCATGGATCAGAAGGCATCGGGGTTGTTCGACCCAATAAAATCAACAGAATCACAATTGCTGCCCCCCGCAATAATCCAAATACAATACCCAGCATGCGATCGGTGCCACTTAACCCCGTTTTTTCAACAAGCTTTGAAATTAAATAATTAATTAATGCGCCAATAATTAAGGTCACGATAAACAACCCTAAAAATGCAGCAAAGGTTCTGATTGAAGGGGTTGCTATATAGCCGGTCAGCATTTCTGCTGCCTGGGTATAGAAGGTCATCGCCACCCAAATTGCGATAGCCCAACTGACGAGAGAAAGCACTTCTTTAACAAAGCCACGTACGATACCAATCCCTGCTGAGATCACGATAATCGCGATAATAAGGTAGTCAACCCAGTTCATAACAACGCCCTATATAGAAGTATTTGGTGTTAATTTTATCAGAAAGTACCCGCCACAACGTAGCTATTTTATCGCTGCGTATATTATTTTATTTTACGATGCAATAACTGCGGTGTGATATCAAAATATTGTTTTATTTTCTCTGCTACCTGTTCCGTTTTATCTTTACTAGATTGCGGTATCGTACGCACACGATAAATCTGCCCTTTCTGCCCGATCACCATATCTGCCTTTGCCTCAATACCCTTCTGTTTCAAATCAAGTATTAATTGTTTTGCATTTTCTTGGTGTGAAAAGCTGGCAACTTGTAAAAACCATTTTTCGTTAGGTGTCTCTACTACATGTGGTTTTGGCACCGTTAATTCAGCGGCAAGTTCTTCCAATACAGGCGGCGTGTTATCCACAGCGGGCTGCTCAACCACCGATGAGGATATTGTCTCAATATCAACATTGGATGCTTCTAAGCTAAGAACTTCCAAATCCATATCATCAGACAATAATTCATCTGTTTCTAATGCTGTAACCGTTTCTTCCGGTGCGATATCCATCAACATAAGATCATTATCTATTATTGCATTCAGGGCTTTATCATCATCACCTTTATATAATAATAATGCCGCCACAATCATAAAAACAACACTGAGTGCACCCGCACCGACAATTCTTTGAAGTGTCATCTTAGCTCTCCATTTAGTGTCTTGGAATATCCGATTCTTGATAAGTGGCATCGTCTACTGTCGCTAGTTCTGAAGCAGTAGTTTTTACGTCTATTTCTGAAAGACTTTCTGGCATCGTCTGTAACGCCACTTCCAACACTTCATGTATCCATTTAACCGGACGGATATCCAAACCAGATTTAACATTATCAGGGATCTCTTTTAAATCTTTTGCGTTTTCCATTGGAATTAATACGGTATCGATACCACCCCGTAAAGCCGCTAATAGCTTCTCTTTTAAGCCCCCGATGGCTAACACTTCCCCGCGCAAGGTGATCTCACCTGTCATTGCCACATTTGATTTGACCGGAATCCCCGTAATAGCGGACACTAAAGACGTACACATACCGACGCCAGCACTCGGGCCATCTTTAGGAATCGCCCCTTCCGGCAAATGAATATGAATATCATGGTTTTCAAAGAAATCAGCTGCAATGCCCCATGCTTGGGCACGTGAGCGCACAACCGTGGTCGCCGCTTCAATTGATTCTTGCATCACTTCACCCAACTGTCCCGTATGCGTTGCCTTGCCCTTCCCTGGCATAATAGCCGTCTCAATCATTAATAATTCGCCGCCCACTTCTGTCCAAGCAAGCCCCGTCACTTGCCCCACTTGATCTTGCTCTTCGGCCAAACCAAATTGATAACGTTTCACGCCTAAATAATCATCCAAGTTTCCAGCGGTAATAACTAATTTATCAGCTGGTTTTTCTTGCAATATTTTTCTTACTAACTTCCGACATAACCGTGCAATATGACGTTGTAAACCACGTACACCCGCTTCTCGCGTGTAATACTGGATAATCTGCAATACGGCTGATTCTTCGATCTCCGCTTCTTCTGCTTTCAAACCATTATCTTTCAATGCGGTTGGTAGTAAATATTGCATGGCAATATTGCGCTTCTCATCTTCGGTATACCCAGACAGCTGAATAATTTCCATACGATCACGTAATGCATCAGGGATGTTTAAGGTATTCGCTGTCGCCACAAACATCGTATCGGACAAATCATAATCGACTTCTAAATAATGATCTGAAAATGCTTTATTCTGCTCAGGATCCAACACTTCTAACAAAGCCGACCCCGGATCACCTCGGAAATCTTGCGCCATTTTATCAATTTCATCTAACAAAAACAGTGGATTTTTTACACCTGTTTTTGTCATGTTTTGTAATATTTTCCCTGGCATTGAACCAATGTAGGTACGGCGATGACCACGGATCTCTGCTTCATCTCGCACACCGCCCAAAGACATACGGGTGAATTTGCGATTGGTCGCTCGCGCAATAGAACGTGCGACAGACGTTTTGCCCACCCCTGGCGGTCCCACTAGGCATAAAATAGGCCCTTTTAATTTCTTAACACGCTGCTGCACAGCCAAATACTCTAGGATCCGTTCTTTCACCTTCTCAAGGCCAAAATGGTCTTCATCTAGTATTGTCTCAGCACGGCTTAAATCATTTTGTAACCGTGATCGTTTTTTCCACGGCAGCTCCGTTAAATAATCAATATAGTTACGAACAACTGTTGCCTCAGCGGACATCGGTGACATCATTTTGAGCTTTTTCAATTCAGAATCTGCACGCTCTTTCGCTTCTGATGTCAGACCTGCTTTCTCAACCTTACTGGTCAGCTCCTCAAGTTCATCTGCCGTTTCATCTATTTCACCTAACTCTTTCTGAACCGCCTTCATTTGCTCATTTAGATAGTATTCACGTTGACTTTTTTCCATTTGTTTTTTGACACGGGAACGAATGCGTTTTTCGATATTTTGCAGATCGATTTCACTTTCTAAATGTACCAAAAGAGTCTCTAAACGAACTTGAACATCTATTTCTTCCAGCAACACTTGTTTTTCTTCCAGCTTTAGCGTGATATGTGCTGCAATGGTATCTGCCAATCTACTAGGTTCATCAATTCCTGCAACCGAATTTAGCACTTCGGGTGGAATTTTCTTATTGAGTTTCACATATTGCTCAAATTGCGTTAGTAGCGTACGCATCAACACATCTGTTTCACGATCTTGAACCGCTGTGTCAGTTAGTACCGTGGCAACCGCTGTAAAAAAAGCATCTTCTTCTTGTGTTGGTAAAATGCGGATCTGTACACGATCCGTACCTTCGGCTAATACTTTTACCGTACCATCTGGCAATTTTAATAATTGTAAAATATTAGCCAAGGTTGCAATTGAGTATAAACCGTCTACCGCAGGTTCATCCGCTGAAGGATCTTTTTGCGCCACCAACAAAATCTGTTTATTTTGTTCTGCCGCTGTTTCGAGCGCTTTAATAGATTTACTACGACCCACAAATAAAGGCGTCACCATAAATGGATAAACCACGACGTCCCGCAACGGCAATACGGGCAACTCAGTTCGTTCAGTTGTGTCTATTACTTCATTATTATCCATAAAACCCTTCCTTACGTAGCCCCATCCACTGATACCCTAAATTTTAGAATCAGCGATAAACGCCACTATTACAATATTATGAATATGGGTCTCAAAACATCAAAAATCAAGCCTAATATAAAACAATCAGTTTAATTTTCTGAGACTGCGTGTTCCACAACTTCTGGCTCCGCATATACTAAGATAGGCGGGTTTTCCCCATTCACGACACTTTCATCAATCACCACTTTCGCAATGGTATCATTTGAAGGGATATCAAACATCGTATCGAGTAATATATTTTCAACGATAGAACGTAATCCTCGGGCCCCTGTTTTACCTTCCATTGCTTTTCTAGCAATGGCGCGTAGTGCATCCTCTCGAAATTCAATATCCACATTTTCCATTTCAAATAAACGTGCATATTGTTTCGTTAATGAATTTTTAGGTTCTGTTAAAATCGTCACTAATGCCGCTTCATCTAACTCATCTAAGGTCGCAATTACTGGCAAACGCCCGACAAACTCAGGAATCAAACCATATTGAATTAAATCCTCTGTTTCGACTTCTTTCAACACATCACTCACTGCACGCGTCTCATCGATACTTTGCACCTCCGCAGAAAAGCCAATCCCCCCCTTATGAGAACGGTTACGGATAACGGCATCTAACCCAGAAAAAGCCCCACCACAGATAAATAAGATCTTACTGGTATCTACTTGTAAAAACTCTTGCTGCGGATGCTTGCGACCACCTTGAGGCGGAATTGAAGCTACCGTACCTTCAATCAATTTTAATAATGCTTGTTGCACACCTTCACCGGAAACATCACGGGTAATTGAAGGATTGTCAGATTTACGTGAGATTTTATCAATTTCATCAATGTATACAATACCCGTTTCGGCTTTCTCAACATTGTAATCACATTTCTGCAATAATTTTTGAATGATATTTTCGACATCTTCACCCACATAACCCGCTTCAGTTAACGTGGTCGCATCTGCTATCGTGAAGGGCACATTAAGTTGCCTTGCCAATGTTTCCGCCAATAATGTTTTACCGCTTCCTGTCGGACCGATCAGCAAAATATTGCTTTTAGAGAGTTCAACTTCATCTTTTGCTTTACTATATCGCAATTTTTTATAATGGTTATACACCGCAACAGATAACACACGTTTTGCTTTTGCTTGCCCGATAACATATTGATCTAAAGCATCATTGATTTCACGTGGTGTGGGTAAGTCAATCTCTGCTTCGGATTCGCCTGTCGTTGTTCCTTCCATTTCTTCTTTAATGATATCTGTGCAAAGTTCCACACATTCATCGCAGACAAAGACAGAAGGCCCTGCGATCAGCTTTTTGACTTCATCTTGGCTTTTGCCACAGAAGGAACAATATAATGTTTTGTTGTTGTCATCACTCATAATATGTCACTTTTTTGGAAAATCATTCACCAGACTGGCGATTATTTAATACCGAATCAATTAAACCATAGTCCATTGCTTGCTCACTGTCCATAAAATAATCACGATCTGTATCTTGCTTAATCTTTTCAATATCTTGCCCTGAATGCTGGGCGAGAATACTATTCAAACGTTCACGAATCGCTAATATCTCCCGTGCATGGATATCAATATCAGATGCCTGTCCCTGAAAGCCACCTAATGGTTGGTGAATCAATACCCGTGAATTAGGTAAAGCATAACGTTTTCCGGACTCACCACCCGCCAATAAGACCGCGCCCATACTTGCTGCTTGGCCGATACACAAGGTGCTCACATTAGGTTTAATAAATTGCATGGTGTCATAAATTGCTAATCCAGCAGTGACCGCGCCACCTGGAGAGTTAATGTATAAGTGAATATCTTTATCGGGGTTATCCGATTCCAAAAACAATAGTTGTGCGACCACCAAGTTGGCCATATGATCTTCAACAGGCCCCACCAAGAAAATAACGCGCTCTTTTAATAAACGCGAATAAATGTCATACGATCGCTCTCCTCGCGACGTTTGCTCTATGACCATTGGCACTAATGCGTTACTAATACTGGTTATCTCACTCATCTTTTGCTCTCTATGCTAAAAGTTAATAGCCCGTGTTCATTTCCATGAACACGGGCTATTATTATATCTTAAAATCAGGATGATTATGCTGTTGTACTATTGCCCATCACTTCGCTAAACGAACTGCTTACTTCCTTAATTTTCACATTGTCTAATACCCAGTCAACAACGGCATCTTCAACCACCACCATTTGCACTTCAGACAATTTTTCAGGCGTTTCCATATAGTGTTTAACAACATCTTCTGGATCTTCATAACTTTCCGCAATACCATCAATCACGGCCTTAACACGATCTTCAGCGGGTGTAATCTTATTATCCGTAATGATTTTGTTAACTAATAAGCTCAACGCGACACGTCTTTCAGCAGGTGCTTTAAAGCCGGCCACTTCTAGATTCAAAGAGGCCACATCGACACCTTGGCTCTTAATGTTTTCACTGGCTTGGTTCAATAAAAATTCTGCTTCTCTATCAACGGGCGAAGCAGGCAATGTTAATTCATTATTCTCAAATAACGTATCCATTACCTTGCGTTTATTCTGGTTTTTCAATGCAGAGTTAAGTTCTCTCTGCATATTCCCACGCACATCTTTTTTCAATGTTGCGACATCTTTAACACCGCATAACTCAGCAAAGGCTTTATCAAGCTTGGGTAACTTCTTCGCCGCAACACCACCAATCGTTACATCAAACTCTGCTTTTTTACCTGCCAAATGCGCTGCACGATAATCGTCAGGGAAGTGCATTGTAATCGTGGTATCGCCACCTGTTTTTTGGCCGACTAATTGTTTTTCAAACTCTGGTAACATTGAGCCGTTACCGACTTCAACATCAACATCGCTGCCTGTGCCGCCTTCAAAAATCTCACCATCAACCCGACCAACAAAATCAATTGTTACTCTATCGCCTTCCTTTGCTGCGCGCTTAACGGGATCCCATTCCATGCGTTGATTGCGTAATATTTCTAACATGTCGTCAACATCCGCATCCGTAATCTCCGCCACGGTTTTTTCGACTGTGAGGCCTTTTACATTAACCTTATCGATTGTTGGGAAGACTTCAAATTCAACGGTATAAATAAGGTTGCCGTCTTTTTCGTCCATTTTGCTAATATGTGGCGGCCCCGCAGACTCAATTTTTTCTTGCACAAAGGCTTCTTGCATACTGCTTTGAACCAAACCATCGATCACATCACCACGCGCTTCGCCGCCATGTGTTTGCTCAACCATTTTCATTGGCACTTTGCCTTGGCGAAAGCCCGCCATTTTAACGCTTGGCGCAATCGCTTTTAAACGTTGCTGCACAGCCTCATCAATATTGATGTCTTCAACAGTGATCGTCATTTCACGACCAATTTCATTCACATTTTTTACAGCAACTTGCATGTGCTACCTCAACATTCTCAAACTAACCAAGGGATATTATAATGATGGTACGAGTGGGGAGACTTGAACTCCCACATCCTAAAGATACTAGAACCTAAATCTAGCGCGTCTACCAATTCCGCCACACTCGCATTGTTTTATTACTTTGGCACCGTATTGTCACCAAGAAAGCTCGCTATTATAAACAGTCATTCAAAAGAACGCTAGCCTTTTCACACATCAAATTATTCGTTCGCCACACCATGCGGTACATGTCCCGTTGCCACATGCTCACGTGCTGAATCACAGTGACCTTGCTGATCATCAAAAAAAATATCTGCGCCAAATTCTTTCAAGAAGGGGCCTTTGGGCATACCCCCCAAAAAGATCGCCTCATCAATTCTAATTCCCCAGTCTCGCAAGGTGCGAATAACACGCTCATGTGCTGGGGCTGAGCGCGCTGTCACCAATGCAGTTCGAATCGGTGAGTTCTGTTCTGGAAAAGCGGCTTGCAAATGATTTAAGGCGGCTAAAAAATCTTTAAATGGCCCTTCACGTAAGGGTTTCTTGGCTGTCGCTTGCTCATTTTGTGTAAACGCCGCCAATCCCTGCTCTTTATAAATACGTTCTGATTCATCTGAAAACAACACCGCATCACCATCAAAAGCCAGCCGTAATTCTTGTCGCTCACTATGATATTCCTCTTTGCTTGCAGGTAAAATAGTAGCTGCCGCGACACCCGCATCTAAGGCTTTACGCACATCTTCCGCGGCACTTGATAAGAATAAATTCGCACCAAACGGTTTAACATAGCTATACGGACTACGGCCTGATGTGAAAACTGCGCGGCTAATATCAAGTTGATGATGTTGAATTGAATTAAATACCCGTAAACCCGTATCTGCACTATTACGCGACAATAAAATAATTTCTACATTACGTTGCGCGCCCTCTTTGCCATTCAAAGCCAATAATTTTTTCACCATGGCATAAGCACCACCCGGCGCTAAAGGCACATCTTCATTTTCTATTTGGTAATCACAGTAAGCCTGCGTGCCTTCTTCTTCATAAATGCGATGGCTTTCATCCAAATCAAATAAGGCACGCGATGAAATCGCCACAACTAGTTTCTTGTTATCAGGTGAAATCGTCATATTCCACCACTTAATGCTTTGCCATCTTTACGTGCAATACGCAATATTCGCTGCCAAGCTTCATTACATCGGCTTGTGGCAAGCTTGTGATTAGGCAACGCCGCTAATACCTGTGGCAAATCTACTAAACTTGTGACCCCTTCTGGAACACTTTTTTCAAAACTAGCCGCTTCACCCAACACAATAAGGCCATGAACAGGCACGCCTGGAATCAAATTTTTAATCACTTGTTGGGTCGTAGACAAACCATACAAAGGATTTTCAAATTTTACACTGCGCCCCTTTAATATCTGCGTCCATAAATCAATATGTACCGCACCGAACACGCGCCCTTCTGCTTCAAGTTGTTCAATCACCACAATGCCTTGTTCTATCTGTACTAATTGTGCGATATCAAATAAGCCACCAATCCCGTCTGGCAATACAATATCGGTTAAATTGATTAACTCTGCTTGTGTCAGTTTAGCCGTAATTTTTTGGGCGAGCGTTCGTGGCTGACGCTTCATCAAAAACCACGCTAAAAAAAGCAATATAGCGCTGCCAAGTATAATCCACAATATTAAATTCATCTTTACATCCATTTAATTTATTTCACCTAAGATCACAGGATCTTCATGAATTATCACTTCCGTATTAGGTAATTCTTGCATAATTACTTTTTCTATCTCATCTGCAATCCGATGGGCATCTCGCAATTTAAGCTGTTCATCTAATTCTAAATGCAGTTGGATAAAAGTGGTGGTGCCTGAGCGACGTGTACGCAAATCATGTAAGCCTTGCGCATGCGGGTGCTGCATCACAATATGTTCAATTCGTTCACGCTCATCATCTGGCAATTCATGATCCATTAACAAATCAATCGCCTCACGCACAATCATCCAAGCACTATACAAAATGAAAATGGCGATACCAATTGCAAACACTGGATCAAATCCAACCCACCCGTAGGCGCTTAATAATAAGGCGATAATCACGCTACCATTCACCCATAAATCCGTTTTGTAATGCAAAGCATCCGCTTTAATGGCCGTTGACTGCGTTCGTTTAATCACATACTGCTGAAATAACACCAACATAATCGTTGCCAGCATTGAAAATGCCATCACACCTATACCTAATTGCAATCCGTCTCCCAAGGCTTGCGGGTGAAACAGTCGCCCTGCTGCTTGTAATAATAATAAACCAGCAGACCCCGCAATAAATAATGCTTGCCCCATTCCCGCAAGTGCTTCTGCTTTACCATGCCCAAAGCGATGTTCGTGGTCGGCTGGTTGCAAGGCATGGCGTACCGCAACTAAATTTAAAATAGAGGCCAACAAATCCAAACTCGAATCAATTAAGGTCGCTAAGATACTAACTGAGTCTGTTACCAACCACGCCAAGATCTTAACGACAATCAAAACAATCGCTGTGCCCACCGAAGCATAGGTTGCCCAGCGCATCAAGTGGCTATTATCTGTATTTGAAGTTGATATTGTCATATTGTGGCGCGTATAGTGTTCTATAAAAGAAACATAATGAGACAGGATAGCAAAACATGAGTAATACCACCATCAAAACCATCGCATTCAATGACCAACGCCCTGGCACATCCGGTCTACGCAAGAAAGTCACTGTTTTCCAACAAACCCACTATCTTGAGAATTTTGTACAATCTACTTTCAATGCCTTACCTGAACGCCAAGGCAAAACACTGGTGGTCGGCGGTGATGGTCGTTTTTATAATCAAGAAGCAATTCAAATTATTCTAAAAATGGCCGCTGCTAATGGCTTTTCTCGCGCTATCGTGGGTCAACATGGCTTGCTCTCCACCCCCGCTGCATCCTGCATTATCCGAAAATATAATGCATTTGGTGGCATCATCTTATCGGCTAGCCACAATCCCGCCGGCCCCACTGAAGATTTTGGTATTAAATACAATATTAGTAATGGTGGCCCAGCCCCTGAAGGCGTAACCGATGTCATTTTCAGCAATAGCCAATCACTTACTGAATACACTATTTCGGATGCCGCAGACATTGACCTAAGCGCTTTAGGAACATCAACGCTCGATGATATGACCATTGAGATCATCAGCCCTGTTGCAGACTATGCAGAACTCATGGCCAGCTTATTCGATTTTAATGCAATTCGCGATTTACTTACTTCAGATTCTTTTTCTATGCGTTTTGATGCGATGCATGCCATCACAGGCCCTTATGCCACCGAAATATTGCAAAATCAATTAGGCGCACCGGCGGGCACCGTTATTAACGGTACCCCTCTCACTGATTTTGGCGGCGGTCATCCCGATCCTAACTTAACCTATGCTAAAGAACTCGTTGATCAATTATTTAATGATCACGCACCTGATTTTGGTGCGGCCTCCGATGGTGATGGCGATCGTAATATGGTGCTCGGCGCCAATTTCTTTGTGACTCCTTCTGATAGTTTGGCAATTATCGCTGTCAATGCGGCCTGTGCGCCAGCTTATCAAGGTGGTTTATCTGGTATCGCCCGCTCAATGCCAACCAGCCAAGCGCCTGACCGCGTGGCAGAACAATTAGGCATCCCCTGCTTTGAAACACCAACCGGCTGGAAATTCTTTGGCAACCTGCTAGATGCAGATAAAGTCACACTCTGTGGTGAAGAAAGTTTTGGCACAGGCTCCAATCATATCAGGGAAAAAGATGGGTTGTGGGCAGTGTTGTTTTGGCTCAATATCCTCGCTGTTAAAAAAGAATCTGTCGCCAACATTGTCACCAAGCATTGGCAAAAATTTGGTCGAAATTACTACACCCGCCATGATTATGAAGCCGTACCTAGCGATATCGCACAGCAACTGATGGACAATTTAGAAGCCAAACAGGCCGAATTTGTGGGTCAAACATTAGCGGGCCGTACCGTCAGTTATGCTGATAATTTCAGTTACACCGATCCTGTTGATAACAGCGTTTCTACTAAACAAGGCTTACGCATCGGTTTTGATGATGGCGCCCGGATTATTTTCCGCCTGTCTGGTACGGGGACGGAGGGTGCGACAATCCGTGTTTATGTGGAATCTTACGAATCGAATAAGGATTTATTACAGCAAGACACACAAACGGCATTGGCAGATTTAATTACGCTTGCCGATGAATTATCTGAACTCAGTAATCGTACAGGCCGCAATACACCGACTGTGATCACCTAAGATGTTGCCTTTAGTCTTAGGATCCAGCTCGCCTTTTCGTGCCGAATTATTATCGAAATTAGGATTGCCATTTGAAATTGCATCGCCAGATATTGATGAATCCGCATTTGATGATGAAACAGCACCACAACTCGTATTGCGCTTAGCTGAAGTAAAGGCACGAACGGTTTCCGTTCAACATCCAAAGGCCTTGATTATCGGCTCAGATCAAGTTGCCGTATGCAATGGCAATATCTTGGGTAAACCGGGCAATCATAAAGCAGCCATTAAGCAACTTCAAGCATCCTCTGGAAAAACCGTATTCTTTCTAACCGGGTTGGCGCTTTATAATAGCGATGCAGATAGCATGCAATCTGTCGTCGATCCCTTCGCTGTTCATTTCCGCGAACTCAATCTTGCCCAAATAGAGGGTTATTTACGGCAAGAACAACCTTATCAATGTGCCGGTAGCTTTAAATCTGAGGGATTAGGCATCAGCCTATTTGAAGCATTACAAGGTGATGATCCCAATAGCCTTGTAGGCTTGCCACTCATTCAGCTTATTAAGATGTTAGAGAATGAAGGCGTTGATGTATTGCAAGTCCTATCTAATTCCTAGCGGCTTAAACCAGCCTCTTGCTCACGCTGCATTTCACGTGCCACTTTCGCATTCATAATATTACCCATTAATTTTCTCGCGGATTTATTGCGGCGTTTTTTCAACATCCCCAGAGTAAAGGCTTTATTCACATCATTTTCATCCAACATATTATGGATTGAGGTTAAATGCACCTCACATTCCTCCATTGTTTTAGAGGCCATCGCTTCTGGATCAAGATCATCCGTGAAATATTCTGGTCTCCGCTCCTGCATGCATGCATTATAGCTAGCCAATGAGCCTAACATTTGATCTTGTAAGACCTCTGATAAATCACCTGGCGTTTTAAGGTTATATTCTTCTGACACCACTTCTGTATTCGCATCATCGTCTGTATGGGCATTCATATCCGTATGCGTATGTGGTGCCGCCTCATCGTTTATTTTTGTCTCATCTGTTGCTTTATCACACGCCACCAACATAGATAAACTCAAGACTAAAGCTGCTACCATTAAATTTTTCATCTTTTTTTCCAATTAATATTTATAATCAGCGGATAGAATATAGTGTCTTTCTACACAATGCCAGACAATAATAAACAAAATAGTTTTAAAATAACAATATAATTTAATAAATTCAATTAATTATAGAGATAACCTAATAAATGACTTTAGATAAAAGATTGAACGAATTACAACACTGGTTAAGCCAACAATTGCCACCGGAACCTTTCGAGCTCGCACCGGCATCCAGTGACGCCAGTTTTAGACGTTATTTCCGTGTGACCCAATCAAACAATAGTTATATTGTTATGGATGCCCCGCCCGAGCAAGAAGATACCGCGCCTTTTATCACCATTGCAGAACACTTAGCCACCCAAAATATTCCCGTCCCGCTTATTCACGCCAAAGATACACGCGCGGGATTTTTATTGTTATCTGATTTAGGCAGCCAACCTTACTTAGAACGCTTAAATAAGCACACAGCACCTGATTTATATCACACAGCAATCGATGCACTAATTCAACTGCAAACCGCTGATCACAGCCAACTTCAGCTGCCCAGCTATGATGCCACTCGCCTGCAACAAGAAATGACACTCTTTCCTGATTGGTTTCTCAATACCCACCTAGACATAACGCCACCTGATTTTTTACCTGAACTCTATCGCATCTTAGTTGAAAACGCGTTAGAACAACCAATGGTATTCGTCCATCGTGATTACCATTCTCGTAATTTGATGCATACGCCTGATGGCGAAATAGGCATTATTGATTTCCAAGATGCCGTAATGGGCCCGATTAGCTATGATCTCGTCTCACTGATACGCGATAGCTATATTGCCTGGTCAGATGAAGAAATAGACGCCTGGCTCCACTATTATTGGCAACAAGCGCACACGGCAGGTTTGCTTAATGCGATCTCGCTCGATCAATTCACCCGTTGGTTTGATTTAATGGGCTTACAACGCCAACTTAAAATACTCGGTATCTTTTGTCGTCTCTATTATCGTGATGGCAAAGCCAATTATCTGGATGATTTACCCCAAACCCTAAAATATGTGCAACAAATCAGCGCACGTTACCCAGAATTAGCAGACTTACACGCACTGGTGACCACCAATGAAAAAATAACAGGCATCCTATTATGAAAGCGATGATCTTAGCTGCCGGCAAAGGGGAACGCCTACGTCCACTCACAGATCACACACCCAAACCACTATTACAAGTCGGTCAATTTCGCTTAATTGAATATTTAATTCAGAGTTTAGTGAAAGCGGGTGTCAGCGAGATTGTCATCAATCATGCACACCTCGGTGAACAATTTGAGCCCGCATTAGGTAATGGCAGTCGATATGATACAAAAATCACCTATTCGCCAGAAGCCATTGGCGGCTTAGAAACCGCTGGTGGCATTATCAATGCGTTGTCTTTATTGGGTAAACAGCCATTTCTAGTCGTCAATGGCGATATCTGGACTGATTATCCATTTGAACAACTCACGACGCTAAACCTCAAACAAAATACACTTGCCCATCTTATCTTAGTCGATAACCCACCCCACCATCCAGAAGGTGATTTTTCATTGCACAACGGCCTAATGCAAAATGGCGGTGAAGGCTGTCTCACCTACAGTGGTATTGGCATCTATCATCCTGACTTCTTCGCAGCGCAAGCCGTTAGTAGGCTTCCGCTTAGACCATTACTCAATAAAGCCATGGCAAAGCAACAAGTAACAGGTGAGGCTTATTCAGGAAAATGGTTTGATATTGGTACCGTTGAACGATTGACCGCACTAGCTGAACAGCTGGAGTAACATTCCCATAAACAATAGAAATAAGGCCGTACCACTAATGATTAAACCCATATAGCTGATATGTCGGATACCAATTTCTGGGGTTTCATCAATCGGGGTCGCCTCCCAATCCGCAACAATGCTTTCCGCCTGGGGCACATCAGGCGAATTCACCATCACACGAATCAAATCAATGGCCTGTAAATCACCCACCCCACCTTGTAAATATTCACCTTCAATATAGGCTTCAATATCATGTTGTGCTAAAACGCCCTGTACTAAATGGGCATCTAAGGCATTCGAGGCGCGGTAAATACAAGTACGCATACTAAGCCATTAATAACTCTAACAGCGCTTTCTGTGCATGCAAGCGGTTCTCTGCTTCATCCCATACCACACTCTGCAGATCATCCATCACGGCAGCGGAAACTTCTTCACCGCGATGCGCAGGCAGACAATGCATAAATAAAGCCTCTTTATCTGCCAATGCCATCAAATTTGTATCCACTTGGAAGTCTGCAAACGCTTTTTCACGTTTTTTCTGCTCTTCTTCTTGTCCCATGCTCGCCCACACATCAGTGACCACCAAATCTACGCCCTCAACGGCTTCGTTTGGATCAGTATGTAGACTAACCGTTGCAGTTGTATTCGCTACAATATCTGTATCAGGTGCGTAATCACTTGGCGTAGCAATACGCAACTCAAAGCCAAATTGAGCGGCCGCATTGATGTAAGAGTGACACATATTATTGCCATCCCCTACCCAAGTCACCGTTTTGCCTGCAATACTACCGCGGTGCTCAACATAAGTCTGCATGTCCGCTAACAACTGACAAGGATGATAAGAATCGGTTAATGCATTAATAACCGGCACCGATGAATATTCAGCAAACCGTGCCACTTTTTCATGCTCAAAAGTACGAATCATCACGGCATCCACCATGCTTGAAATCACGCGTGCAGAATCCTCAATGGGTTCACCACGGCCTAATTGCGTATCATTCGGTGATAAAAATATTGAGCCGCCACCCAACTGAATCATGCCCGCTTCAAACGATACCCGTGTGCGCGTTGATGATTTTTCAAAAATCATCCCCAATACTTTGTTTTGCAAAGGTGCATAGATTTCACCCGCACCTTGCATCTGCTTCAATTCAATCGCACGCGCTATCAATGCCTCTAACTGCGCGCTTGTTAAATCATTTAAGGTTAAAAAATGTTGCATTCTCTTCTCTCTGTCTCTGATGCGAATTAATCCGCAATAAATGCCAGCACTAAACTGCTGACTTTCTCTACCATTTCCAGCGCTTCATCATCCGTCATAATCAATGGCGGTAATAACCGAATTACCTTATCAGTGGTCACATTAATCAAAATACCGTTCTCTAAAGCCTTGGCAACCAGTTCTGTGCAGGTTTCCGCCAATTCAATACCAAACATCAAACCACACGACCGTAAAGCAACAACCGACTCTTGGTCACCCAAGGCCCGCTCAAATGCAGTCAAAATTAAAGCCGATTGCCGAGTAACATGCATCAAAGTTGCTTCTTGTTCCATCACCTCAAGCACTGTTAAGGCGACCCGGCACGCCAATGGATTACCACCAAATGTTGAACCATGATTACCGGGTTGTAATACGCCCACAGCCGAACCTGCCACTAAGCAAGCCCCCACAGGGATGCCGTTACCTAAACCTTTCGCTAACATCATCACATCTGGCAATAAATCAGCCGTATGTTGAAAAGCAAACCATTCACCCGTCCGACCAACGCCAGTTTGCACTTCATCTAGCATAAGCAATAAATTGCGTTGTGTGCACAAATCCCGTGCTTCTGATAAATAATCTTCATCCAATAGGCGCACGCCACCTTCACCCTGAATAGGCTCTAACATCACTGCCACCGCCTCAGGCCAATGGCCAATGGCCATCCGCAAAGCATCTAAATCGTTATAAGGCACCCGCACAAA
>CAZRAY010000014.1:21338-37817 GCA_964598235.1 uncultured Piscirickettsiaceae bacterium | reverse complement strand
ACCACCATTAAAGCCGAACCAACCCATCCATAAAATGAAAGTACCCAATGTCGCTAACGGTAAGTTAGCGCCTGGGATTGGGTTGATTTGACCATTCGGGCCATATTTGCCTTTACGTGCGCCAAGCAATAATACCCCTGCTAACGCAGCAGCAGCACCGGCCATATGGACAATACCAGAACCGGCAAAATCAAGAAAACCGAAGTCATCGCCTAAAGAGAACATACCAAAGACATCAGCACCGCCCCAAGTCCAACTACCTTCCATTGGGTAGATAAATGCTGTCATTACAACGGCAAAGATAGCAAAAGCCCATAACTTCATCCGTTCAGCCACTGCACCCGACACGATAGACATTGCTGTTGCAACGAATACTACTTGAAAGAAAAAGTCGGAAGCCGCTGCGTAGACAGAACCGCCATCAAAACCTGCTTCAGCAGAAGCGGCTAAGGCATCAGCAGTTAATGTATCTCCACCTGTGATTCCGTTTAAGAATAAATTAAGTGGTTCACCAGCGGCATACATGATGTCATAACCTACAACCATATACATGATGCATGCGATTGCAAATAACATGATATTTTTAGTTAAAATTTCAGCCGTGTTTTTTGCACGAACCAAGCCCGCTTCAAGCATCGAGAATCCCGCTGCCATCCACATGACCAAAGCACCCATTACTAAGAAGTAAAAGGTATCCATGGCATATTGTAATTCAAAAATATTATTTTCCATGATGTTACTCCTTAAGGGGCTATAGTGCGTCTGGCCCAGATTCGCTTGTGCGGATCCGGATCACTTGCTCTAGGGGATAGACGAAGATTTTGCCATCGCCGATTTTGCCAGTATTGGCTGCTTTAGTGATGGCTTCAATAACCGAATCAACTGCACTATCATCGATTGCAATGTCTAATTTCAATTTTGGTAAAAAATCAACCACATACTCAGCACCACGATAAAGCTCGGTGTGCCCTTTCTGGCGGCCAAAGCCCTTTA
This sequence comes from uncultured Piscirickettsiaceae bacterium, assembly GCA_964598235.1. Classification (GTDB taxonomy): domain Bacteria; phylum Pseudomonadota; class Gammaproteobacteria; order Nitrosococcales; family Methylophagaceae; genus UBA652. Next base: position 36,824 of record CAZRAY010000014.1, on the reverse strand, counting down.
CTTCTGAGACCGTCATGCCGGTGACACCAATCTCAGATAAAGATTCGCGCACATCGTCAAGCTTGAACGGCTTAATAATTGCTACTACTTGTTTCATATGATTTTCCTTATGAGACGAAAAATGGCCACCCCGAGAGATGGGGTGGCCAGAGGGTTTACATTGATGCAGAAACCGTGAAGATTAAACGGCCGTCAGCAATACCGCTGCCATATAAATCTTCGCCATCGCTATTTGTATCTGTGTAGGTCAAATCCCAGCCAAGACCCACTAATTCTGTTGATACACCGATGCGATAATCAAGTGCGCTATCTTCGCTTGCGCCAAATACATCATCATCATAGTCGTAGAAACCTAGGCCAGCGCTGAATGCTAAGCCACCAACAGGTAGGTCATAATCGAAGCCTAGCGTGTAGTAAGTACCATTTTCACTTGAGTCATAAACGTTATTAGAGTGTGCAATACCCACGCTGAAGTAGCTATAGCTCAAAGAGCCATAAAGCTCGTTCCAGTCATAGTCTTCACCATCGTAAAGGTAACGTAAGATACCGACATCCCAGCCTAGACCGCCTGCTGTTTCGCCACCGAAACCGGCATACACATCAATTTCAATACTGGCATCATCACCAAAATCAACATTTGATGCCCATGTGCCCATATAGAAGCCGCTGCTATGAGCATAATCGAAGCTACCAGAGATCGCTGGATCGTTATCTGTTTGAGAATAGCCACGCCATACATAGTCAGTACCAAATGCCACGCCTGCACTTACTGAGTGATTACCATCGGCACTTTCCCATGCCATTGCTGCTGAAGAAGCAAGCAACAAGCCGCTGATTAGCGTAAGAGAAGTTATTTTTTTCATTTTAAATGTTCCTTTACATTATTAATAATTCAAACGTTAGTTTGTATAAAACATGGATATTACGGTGCGCACCGCTTGGAGACGCATCCATATGCAGGAGAACAAGCAATAAATGTGCCATACGACGTAAAGTACTGGAAATGGGGAGAGGCGAAGGGTTGGGCATTGTAAAATAGAGACAACCGTTTGAAACTAGGCACTTAAACCGTGCACATAGAAGCTGTTGCTACAAAGTGGTGCATTGATATAGGGCACATCACCTTTTAGATTAAACTGGTATGATCTCGGCATTTAGTATTTGTTATGTATAGTTGAGGTGGAAATGCAATACCCCAATATTGATCCTGTTGCGGTGTCTTTAGGGCCGATATCAATTCATTGGTATGGTTTAATGTATTTGTTTAGTTTCATTGTCGTGTGGTGGTTAGGGCGAAAAAGGGCAGCACAATATGGTTGGACCAAAACGGAAGTAGAAGACTTGCTTTTTTATGGTGCAATAGGCGTTATTCTTGGCGGGAAATTAGGGTCGGCTTTATTTTACGATTTGCCGCATATTTTGGCGCAACCATTAGATCTGTTCAAATTGTGGTTGGGCGGCATGTCGTTTCATGGGGGTTTAATTGGGGTATTGATTGCGTTTGCGTGGTTTGCCCGCAAAACAGGCAAGGGTTATTTTGAAATCAGCGACTTTATTGCGCCGGTGGTGCCGATAGGGTTGTTTTTTGGTCGCATTGGTAACTTTATTAATGGTGAGCTTTGGGGGCGGCCGAGCGATGTGCCGTGGGCGATGGTGTTCCCATCAGGTGGCAATGCATCCCGTCATCCTTCTCAATTATATGAAGCCGGCTTAGAGGGGGTCGCGCTCTTCATCATATTATGGCTATATTCGCGTCAGCCGAGACCTACGGGCGCTGTATCTGGATTATTTTTATTAGGTTATGGTGTGTTTCGATCAATCGTTGAATTATATCGCGTGCCGGATGCGCAGTATGGTTACTTTGCTTTTAATTGGCTGACAATGGGACAAATTTTATCATTGCCCATGATCCTATTAGGTATGTTTTTTGTTTGGCGTGCTTATCGAAAGGTAGGATGAGTTTAGTTTTAATGGGTTTAATCAAAAAATAATAAGCTAATCGCCAATTGAGAAAACGTTAATCTGGTCACGTTATGTTTGATTTATTGCCTTTTTTGCTCCTTTAGGAGATACTTAAGCTACACATCGGAGTTGTACACAGGGAATGCGGAGAGCACATGCACAGGCCTGTCGATATGTTTTTTCAGGAACATTTTTTGATGGGGAATTTATATGACTTATTCAACAACAACATTAGTTAAATTGCAGCGTTTAGCGCGGGCAGCGAAAAAAGAACTCAATTTAGTGACAAAATTATCTAGCGAGTCGGGTGTTGCTGCGTTAATGTCGCGTGTGTCAATGGCACATGATAACAACACGATTGTTGTTTTATTTGAAGATTTCAAATCGACGTTGACGGGGGAAGATGAGGCCATGCTATCCAGCAGTGGCGTAATTCATTCTTCTCTCCCAATGTTGGATGATGTTGAAACAGAGCAACGAGTCAAAATAGAGGCGGAAGTCAAGGCCCGTATTCAAGCTGAAGCGGATGCACAGGTTAAACTTAAGGTGGCCGCATTAGAGAAGGCGAAAGCGCCCACAGAGAAATTAATCAAGTTCCCTAAAGATGCAACGGCGCCCGTAGTGAAGCCAGCACGAAAACAAATAGGTACCTACCGTGGACAGCCTGTTTATGAGAATATTGAATAAAAGCCAGCGTGTCATTGTGGTTTAAGTTATTAGCTGAGAACAACCCACCAAATTGCGATTGCCAAGCAGAGGCTGATAAAGACGGCAAGTGATCCGTAATCTTTCGCGCGGCCTGATAACGTGTGATGTTCTGTGCTAATGCGGTCAACTACACATTCAATCGCGGAATTAATTAACTCAACAATTAAAATTAAAGCAACGCTACCTAGCAGCGCGAGCCTTTCTATACCTGTGATGTCCAGAAAGCAGCTGATAACCGCTAAGACGAGGAAGAGCCCGCTTTCTTGTTTAAAAGCGGCCTCATGTTTGATAGCTGAGCGGAGCCCCTTCCATGAATATGTGGCGGCATAAAAGAGTCTTTTTAAGCCTGTGTTTTTTTCCATGTTCATCGCCTAATGTGGTCGTTGGGCTTCACTTTAACATGGGGGTGAGTTGAAAGCGTGTTAAAATTGCATTGTTTACAGTATGTTGAATTAATTGAGTTGTTAAATGGGTTATCAAGCAGAATATGATGTCATGGTGGTGGGTGGTGGCCATGCGGGGACCGAGGCGGCATTAGCATCGGCACGGCAGGGCGTGAAGACATTATTGCTCACGCAGAATATTGAAACGTTGGGTCAGATGAGCTGTAATCCGGCGATTGGTGGAATCGGCAAAGGCCATTTAGTGAAAGAGATTGATGCCTTGGGCGGCGTGATGGCGCAGGCGGCTGATCGAGGCGGTATTCAATTTCGGATCTTAAATGCAAGCAAGGGGCCTGCTGTGCGTGCAACCCGAGCACAGGCGGATAGGGTGCGCTATAAAGCAGCTGTGCGTGCAACATTAGAAGCACAAGAAAACTTATATTTATTCCAGCAAATGGTAGATGATCTGATTGTTGAGCAAGATCGTGTCGTGGGCGTGGTGACGCAAACAGGTTTGCGATTTGCCGCGAAAGCCGTGGTGATCACGGTGGGTACCTTCTTAGGGGGGCGGATCCATGTGGGGATGACACAATCTCAAGGTGGTCGCGCAGGCGATCCTGCATCGATTGCTTTGGCAGATCGCTTGCGAGAGTTGCCATTTCGGGTTGATCGCTTAAAAACGGGGACACCGCCACGTATTGCCAGTGCGAGTATTGATTATACACAGCTAGCCGAGCAACCGGGTGACACACCCACACCGGTATTTTCATTTTTAGGATCGCGAAGCGACCACCCTCAACAGATTTCTTGCCATATTACCCATACCAATGAAGGGACTCATGAGGTGATTCGGCAAAATTTAGATCGCTCGCCAATGTATGCTGGTGAGATTGAAGGCACGGGACCGCGCTATTGTCCTTCGATTGAAGATAAAGTGGTGCGGTTTGCAGATCGGTCATCCCACCAGATTTTTTTAGAGCCGGAAGGATTGGATTGCAAAGAGGTGTATCCTAACGGGATTTCAACTAGCTTGCCGTTTGATGTGCAATACGAGATTGTGCGGTCAATGAAAGGCTTGGAGAATGCACATATTACACGGCCAGGCTATGCGATCGAATATGATTATTTTGATCCCCGTGATTTGCAACCGTGGTTAGAAACAAAGCATCTGGCGGGGTTATTCTTTGCGGGTCAAATTAACGGTACAACAGGCTATGAAGAAGCCGCAGCGCAAGGTTTAATCGCAGGCTTAAATGCAGGCCTACAGGTAAGGGAACTGGCGCCTTGGACGCCTCGCCGCGATGAAGCTTATATTGGCGTGATGATTGATGACTTGATTACCTCGGGCACGAAAGAACCTTATCGTATGTTTACCAGTCGGGCGGAATATCGTTTGATGTTGCGTGAAGACAATGCAGATTTACGGTTGACGGAGAAAGGGCGCGAATTAGGTTTAGTGGATGATGTGCGCTGGGCGGTGTTTTGTGAAAAACGTGAGGCAATTGAGCGTGAAACTGCTCGATTATCGACGCAGAGGTTAAGCCCAGAAAAAATAAATCAAAATCTTGCTGAGCAAATATTAGGGGAGCCTTTAAGCAAATCGAATACGGCATTGGAGCTGTTAAAGCGCCCAAAAATGGACTATACGGCATTATTAACGTTGTTGGATGAAGAGCTTGCGGTGGCAAATGACGTGGCAGAACAAGTTGAAATTCAGACGAAATATGCAGGCTATATCAGTCGACAACAAGATGAAATAAACCGGCTTAAACGACATGAAGATGCATTATTGCCTGCAGCATTAGATTATGCAGATGTGCGAGGGCTATCAAATGAGGTGCGTGAAAAGCTAAGCCAAACCCGGCCGAATAATTTAGGTCAAGCAGGGCGGATTTCAGGTGTAACACCTGCGGCCGTTTCTTTATTATTGGTGCATTTAAAACGACATAAGCTGAGCGCATAAGTGAGAAGGGAAACAGGGAAATCAATATTGGATTCTGGTTGTGTGGCCTTAAATATTGTTCTTTCAGAAGATCAAAAAGAGACATTATTGCGTTATGTTGCATTGCTGGAAAAATGGAATAAAGCCTATAATTTGACAGCAGTCCGCAATCCAGAAGAGATGATTTCTCGCCATATTTTGGATAGTTTATCAATTTTACCGCACATTCAAGGCCAGACATTGCTGGATGTAGGAACGGGTGCCGGTTTGCCGGGGATTCCGTTGGCAATTGCGCATTCGGCGTTGGCAGTAACCTTATTGGATAGTAATTCAAAAAAAACCCGTTTCTTACAACAGGCAAAGGCGGAATTAGGGCTAGATAATGTTATGGTAGTGCACGGTCGGGTGGAACAAGTCAAACTGGCACAGCAATTTGAAACAGTCACTGCCCGCGCTTTTGCCAGACTGGAAGAGGTGGCCGCATTGGCCGGGAAACATTGTCAGCCAGCAGGCTGTTTATTGTTGATGATGGGGCAAGCACCTACGGATGTGGAAATGTCTCTTGAGGGAGAATTCTCGGTAACGGATGTGATGGTGCTACAGGTACCGGAAACCGATGGCGAACGACATGTTGTGAGATTGAGAAGAGAGCTTTAGCGCGAATGGCAAAAATTTATGCAATAACAAATCAAAAAGGTGGAGTGGGGAAAACCACAACATCGGTCAATTTGGCCGCGGCAGTGGCGGAAAAGAAACTGCGCGTATTGTTGATTGATTTTGATCCACAGGGTAATGCAAGCACAGGTTGCGGTGTTGATAAAATGACATTAACACGCAGCAGTTATGAGGTTGTGATGGGCGAGGCAACCGTGGCGGACTCTGTGCAACGACCAGAAAAATTAGACTTTGATGTATTGCCCGCAAATGGCGATTTGACCGCAGCAGAAGTCAATTTATTAGATGAGAATTTAAAAGAAAACAGGCTAAAAATGGCGTTGAAGCAGGTGGAATCGCAATATGATTTCATCTTCATCGATTGCCCGCCTTCACTAAGTATGCTGACGGTTAATGCTTTAGTGGCTGCACACGGTGTGATTATTCCCATTCAATGTGAATATTATGCCTTGGAGGGTTTATCCGGCTTATTGAAAACCATTGAGCGCATCAAGCAACGACTTAATCCTGAATTAAAAGTGACGGGATTGGTGCGGACACTCTTTGATTCTCGGAATAATTTAGCCAACGAAGTGTCGCGGCAGTTAATTACGCATTTTGAAACAAAAGTATTTCATACGATTATTCCTCGGAATGTACGCCTTGCGGAAGCGCCCAGTCACGGCTTGCCTGTAACCCTGTATGATCGGAGTTCAAGGGGTACAATTACCTATCGATCGCTGGCAAGTGAATTTTTGCGCCGCGAGCAATAATAGAAAGAGAATCATTATGGCGATAAAACGAGGATTGGGACGCGGATTGGACGCATTGTTGGGCGATACGGCTGAGAGTGTTGAGTCAATAGGTGATGAGAGCTTGCAACATCTTGCGTTAACCGTTATTCAACCGGGTAAGTATCAACCTCGCATTGACATGTCGCAAGAGCCGTTAGAAGAGCTGGCAGAATCTATTCGTGCACAAGGCGTGGTGCAACCGATTGTGGTGCGCGCGATTAGTGATTCACATTATGAAATTATTGCGGGAGAACGCCGTTGGCGGGCAGCTAAAATGGCTGGATTGGCAACCATTCCTGTGGTGGTACGGAAGGTATCGGATCGGGCAGCGATTGCCATCGCGTTGATAGAAAATATCCAGCGTGAAAATTTAAATCCGATGGAAGAAGCGAACGCCTTACATCGTTTACGAGAAGAGTTTTCGATGACACATCAAGAAGCCGCTGAAGCGGTGGGTCGTTCACGTGCAACCGTCTCTAATTTATTGCGTTTGCGGAACCTGAATGAAGATGTGAAACGTTTACTAGAAAATTGCGACATTGAAATGGGGCATGCCCGCGCTTTATTAGCCTTGGAAGGCGAAGTGCAATCGGAAGCGGCTAACTTAGTGGTCGAAAAAGGCATGTCTGTCCGCGAAGCAGAGCAATTAGTGCGTCGTTTACAACAACCCGGGAAGGCAGAAAAAGCAGCCTTAGATCAGATAGAGATTGCTGATTTTGAGCGTCAACTATACAGCAAGCTTGGCGGCAATGTCTCCGTTAAACATACCCGTAGCGGGAAGGGTCGGGTATTGATTAATTATGCTAATGTGGCCGAGCTGGAAGCCTTGATTAAGCGGATAAAATAAGCGTCCATCCGATTTTCATTCCGTATCGGTAATGCCTAAATCTGCTTTTTTTGCACGTTGCACATAAGCTAAATGTTTTTTATAGATATCAGCAACTTTATCAACACCAGAGTCATGTAAATAACCTTCATTTCCAGATGTTGTATAGGTTGCGTAAATAGCAGAAGAAGCCATTAGTGCGGCGGATATAAGCTTAATATCGTGCCCCTGATCTTTCATACTGTTTGCCAATGCGACAAGTTCGTTGGTCAATTTGTTATGTGTTTCAAGCGTTTGTTCGTTGTCCATATGATGGGTCTCATAATTTTATGTAGGATAAAGATGTTATTTTAGCACTATTGGTCAACTTAATAGTGATTGACGATAAGCGACAAAATAAGGATACTGACCACCAATATTGGTGTTTATGGCATATTTATGATGCGAAGGTTGCTGGGATAGTGGAAAACGACACAGAATTAAACGCTTTATTAGCGCGACATAATTTGAATGAGCAACAACAGGGTGAAGACGCCTTTTCGCCTTGGATCGGTGTGAATTGTGAAATCCATCCTAATGATGAAATTTTCAGGTTTTTTTATCACCACCCTACGTGTAAAAATCCACTAAGGGATTATTTTGCAGATGGTTGGCGTACATCTTATGAATTGATGATGGTATTGGAAAAGGTGGGCCAGCCACTGGCGAATTGTAGGTCTTTACTGGAATTTGCATCGGGCTATGGTCGATTGACGCGGCACTTCGCTAAATTTCCAGGGGCTGAGAAAGTACACGCCTCCGATTTAATGCCGGGCTCAGTTGATTTTATTAAGGAAAAATTTGGCATTGATGGGTTTTACTCTCATAGCCAGCCAGCACAACTTCATTTTCCACAACAATATGATCTGGTGTTTGTCCTCTCTCTTTTTTCACATTTACCTAAAAGTACTTGGGGTGATTGGCTCAAGAAGCTCTATTCGGCAGTCGCACCCGGTGGCTGTTTGGTGCTAACAACACATGGTGAAGGATTTGCAGAGAGGAATGGTGTTGCGTTGGATGAAGCGGGCTTTTTCTTTGTTGCAAGCAGTGAATCCAGTCATTTAGACGGTGAAGAATATGGAACAAGTATTACATCAAGCGCCTTTGTAGAACAGTGTGTTTCGGAGATTGATGGCGCAGAGATCGCACTATTTGAAGCAGATCACTTTTGGGCGGGTCAAGATGTGTGGATACTGAAAAAACCGAACCCTGTAGAATAGGTGCGTAACAATTTAATCAATGCTGGGTTTTGTGGGCCAAATTTATAATGATGAGAGTGTGAGATGTCTGTAGAAATAGAGCCAACAGAGGCATACCATAAATGGTATTACGATACAGAAGTTTGGCATGGTGTGACTTTTTTAGGTGTGCCGTGTTACAAGTCAGTATCGGATATGTGGAATTATCAAGAAATCATGGCAACATTAAAGCCATCAATGGTGGTTGAGTTTGGTACTCGGTTTGGGGGATCTGCTCGTTATTTTAGTGTGATTGGACGCAGCATTAATCCGGATCTTCAAGTGTTAACGGTGGACATTTCTCATGAAGATGTGTCACCACAAGTTTATCTCGATTCAGCTATTCACCTCGTAACTGGTTCGTCAGCGGATCCCGCCATCAGAGTGCAGATAGAAAAAATGCGCGCAACCTTTCCTGGCAAGGTGTTCTTTATTTTAGATAGCGATCATCGTAAAGCGCATGTGCTGGCTGAAATGGAATTATTACGATCAGTTGTGGAATCTGGGGATTATTTGATTGTCGAAGATGGTAATATCAATGGCAACCCTGTATTGCCAGGATGGGGAGAAGGGCCATTTGAAGCGATTCAAGAATATATGCAACGCTATCCAGATGATTATCAGGTGGATTCAACAAGGGAAGCTAAATTTGGTTTTACCTTTGCCCCCTCTGGCTTTTTGATTAAAACGTAAGGATAGATGTAAGTGAAACTAGGCGAACTACTGGTTAGTCAGAATAAGGTAACGCATCGTGATATTGAGCGGGCGTTACTTGCGCAAAATGAAATGGGCGATATGTTGGGCCAAGTATTGGTCAAACTAGGGTTGGTATCCGAGTTGGATGTGGCACATGCTTTGAGTGAACAGCTAGCAGTCCCTTTTTTAGCAGCAACGGGGTATCCAGAAGAAGCGCTTTTAATTGAGGGATTATCATATGCGTTTTTGGCGAGCAATCAAATTGTGCCCGTTGATATAGAAGCGAAGCCATTACGTTTTGCGGCAACGATGCCACAAGCGCCTTTTTTATCAAAGGCATTATCGTTGGCAGTGGGCGATAGTGTTGCAATTGAATTGGGGCTTGAGTCCGATATTACTGCTGCCTTACAGAAGCATGTTGAAGAAGCGGAAGAAGCGTCTGATGATGTGCTGTTAGACGATCAGTTTGCAGGCGATGAAGAGTTTGTGGAACATTTAAAAGATTTAGCGAGTGGCGCACCGGTTATTCGTTTAGTGAATCAGATTATTCATCGCGCCTTAGATATGGGGGCTTCCGATATTCACATTGAGCCATTTGAAGATGGTTTGCATTTGCGATATAGGGTGGATGGCGTTATCCAGGATATGCCAGATCCACCTGCTCCGGCCTTGTCTGCAGCGATTGCCTCACGGATTAAATTATTGGCAAGTATGAATATTGCGGAGCGCCGCTTGCCACAAGATGGCAGAATTATGACACGAGTGAAAGGTCATGAACTAGATTTACGGGTGTCGACTATTCCAACCGTGCATGGTGAAAGTATTGTAATGCGGGTATTAGATCGGCAAAGCATTCGACTCAGCCTTCAAAGCATGGGTTTCAGTGAAGATACCTTGGCGCGCTACTTAGAATTGTTACATCGTCCGCATGGCGTATTATTGATGACAGGCCCAACGGGCTCAGGAAAAACAACCACACTTTATGCATCATTGGCAACATTAGACGCACAAGCGGTTAAAATTATTACCGTTGAAGATCCGGTGGAATATCAATTGCCAGGTATTAACCAGATTCAAGTTCATGGTCAAATAGATTTGACCTTTGCATCAGCGCTGCGATCAATTTTACGACAAGATCCCGATATCATTATGATCGGTGAAATGCGGGATGGAGAAACGGCTCAGATTGCGGTGCAATCTGCGTTAACGGGGCATTTGGTTTTATCTACCTTACATACGAATACGGCAGCAGGGGCCATTGTTCGATTAGAAGATATGGGCATCGAGCGTTATTTGATTACGTCTTCTGTGAATGGTGTATTGGCACAGCGTTTGATTCGAAAATTATGTGCGGCATGTAAATCCCCCGTTGAATTGAGCGAAGAAGCGATTACAAAGAGTGGTATTCAAAAGTTTTTGGCAAAAGGGAAAACTCAAGTTTATACCGCAGAGGGTTGTGAGCAATGTCGACAAACAGGCTATCAAGGTCGAACCTCTATTCATGAGTTATTTGAAATGGATGATGAGATGCACAGGGCTATTTTACGAGGTGATGATGCGACGGTATTACACCAAGTTGCACGTAGTCGAGGCATGATTACCTTGTATGAAGATGGTTTGCGGAAGGTGGTTGCCGGAGTGACATCATTGGAAGAAGTATTACGTGTTACCCAAGAACAAAGTGAGGCAGTGGGCGATCTGGTAGAATCACATGGCTGATTTCGTTTATAAGGCGGTACAGCGCGACGGCACAATAACAGAAGGCCATCTCACTGCAGAATCACAAGATGCGGCTTCCCGGGTATTACGTCGTCAAGGTTTAACGCCATTGCAGCTTGTAGAAGGAAAACAAAAAGCATCGGTCGCTCAGAAAGATGGAGGTAAAATGCCGTCACGAGATGATGTGTTGGCGATGACAAATGAGCTTGCCGTGTTATTGCGCTCAGGCTTGCCCATTGATAGGGGTTTGAAAATTTTGATTGATATGAGTCAAAAACCAGAGGTAACCACGTTGTTAACCGATATGCTGGAAACGGTTAAAGGTGGTAAGCGGTTAAGTCAGGCGCTGGAACAATATGAGTCGGTATTCGGTAGCTTTTATATCAGCATGATTCGTTCCGGGGAAACCAGTGGTCATTTATCGAAGGTGATGACGGGTTTGGTAGGCTATTTGGAAGAGGCAAAAGAAGTGCGTGGCAAAGTAACGTCAGCCTTGGTGTATCCCGCTATTTTGTTTGTTGTAGCTGTCTTATCAATTGTGGTGATGTTGGGATTTGTGGTGCCGCAATTTGAGGCGTTATTTGCAGACATGGGTGATGCCTTGCCGATGTTGACACGTACTATTATTGCTGCGGGTGATTGGTTGAAGCAATATGGGCCGCTGATGTTACTCATTCTAGTTCCATTAATTTGGCTATTTAAACGATGGTTAAAGGTGCCCAAAGGGCGGCGGTGGCTTGACAAAAAGATGTTGAACTTACCTTTTTTAGGGGGCACGCTTTTCAAATATGAAGTTGCAAAGTTTGCCCGCACAATGGGAACTCTGTTGGGTAATGGTGTGTCGGTATTACAATCATTATCTATTGCAATAGGAACGGTGAGTAATGTGCATATTAGAGAAACATTGAAAGTGCTTGAGCCTGCGGTGAAACAGGGTACACGGATGTCTGTTGCGCTAGAAGAAACAGCTGCTTTTACCCCGATGGTGGTGCAAATGATTCGGGTGGGGGAAGAGGCTGGAAATGTTGATGAAATGATGTTGGAATTGGCAAAGGTTTATGATGGCGATGTGCAGGCAGGGGTAAGTCGGAGTTTAACGTTGTTAGAACCGATTATGATTTTAGGTATGGGTCTGATGATTGGCGTGATTATCGTTGGGATTTTACAGGGCATTTTATCTATTAATGATGCTGCGGTGATGTAGGTAAATAGTGTATAGAGTTTTTATTTTAAATGAGGGATGTCGTGTGACAAAACAAATGAAAAAACAACAGTCTGGTTTCACTTTGGTTGAAATTTTAGTCGTTTTTGCCTTGATTGCTTTGTTGGTAAGTCAAGTTGGGCCAAGAGTAATGGGTGCATTAGGTGGCGCAAAAGTGAAAACAGCGCAGACGCAAATTAAAAGCTTAGAGCAAGGGTTAGAGATCTTTAAATTAGATGTGGGTCGTTTCCCAACCTCCGGGGAAGGGTTGCAGGCGCTGCAGGCTGCACCAAGTAATGCGACGGGTTGGAATGGCCCCTATATGCGGACAGGTATTCCGCAAGATCCATGGAAAAAAGATTATATGTATAAATTCCCTGCAGAAAATGGTGGGTTTGATCTCTATTCTTATGGCGAAGATGGCGCTGCAGGTGGCTCTGGCGAGAATGCGGATGTGCATAACGTTAAGCTTAAGTAGGCTTATAAAATTTATAGCGTAAATATGTTTTATTTCAAGCAATCAGGCTTTACCTTATTGGAAGTTATGGTGGCCTTCACGATCGGCGTCTTACTGGTTGGGTTGACTATGCCAGCGATGATGAAAATGTATGATTCGATGAAATATCGTGATGCGGTTCGGACCGTGGTAACAGCGTTACATGGTACGCGTTATGCTGCGATGTCCCAGGGGGAATCAGTGGATTTAATCGTGATTCCAGCCGAACGCCAATTCAGTATTGGACAAGGTGAGGCGAGAGTGTTGGCGGAATCTATTTCATTAACCGTGCATGCAGCAAGAGAAGTGAGTCAGGGAGAAGGCACTGCTGTCATTCGTTTTTATCCCGATGGCAGCGCCTCGGGCGGCAGTATTGATGTTATGCATGACTCAGGGAAAGCAGTCCGTGTACGTGTGGATTGGCTGTTAGGAAAAGTAACACAGGAAGTTTATGCGCCAAGTTAGTCGTGGATTTTCATTGATTGAAATGTTGGTGGCGATGACAATCATGGCGATGTCGTTAGGTGCACTCTACGAGGCAACGGCGGGAGCAACGCGCAATGTGCGTGTTGATGAAAAATATAGTTACGCTTATCTGCTGGCAGAATCTTTGTTAGCAGAATATGCTGTGGTTGATATAGGTGGAATGAATGAGCAAGGTGAAACTGCGGGGGGCTTTCAATGGCAAGTGGCCGCAACACCGGTCGAAGGAGAATTGCCAACAGCGCTCAAAGAAGGCAGCTTGCAAGCTATTCAAGTGACGGTTGCTTGGGGTGAAGGACGTCGGGTGCGGTTGGATTCTGTTGTGGCTGGGCGGGAAGCAAAATGAATCTCAACATAAAATCAAGACAGCAAGGGTTTACCATTATTGAAGTGGTGATTGCATTGACCATTTTATCTTTATTGATGTTGGCAATGATTACGGCCATGCGCACCTTGGGCGATACTCAAACACGGTTACAGAAAGTGATCGATCGTACAGATGAAATGCGGATGGTCAGCCAGTTTTTACGGCGAAGTATTGGCCAAGCAATGCCGGTGTTGCGACGGGAAGCCGGTAAACAATATGGTACATATTTTCAAGGCACAGAAAATGAAATAATTTGGGCCAGCCCAATTTCTGCAGGGCCCGCTATTGGTGGATTGAATGTTGCACGATTATCAGTATCGGAGGATGAGTTGTTGTTGCAATTACAGGCATTTAAATCACCCCAAGATGAGCCAGATTGGGGTGAGGTTGAAAAATACACTTTGGTATCAGGTTTAGACAATATAACGATTGGTTATCGATTAGATATAGGCGAAGAATGGCAAGAAGAATGGGAGCGGGGGCAGTCAAATCCGCGTACTGTACGATTAGTCATTGAAAAAGCAGGACGGTTTTGGCCTGAGCTAATTATTAGTTTGGCTACTGGAACGGCACCCAGAAGTTGAAGTATGGATGATATGAAAATAATGAAACGACAGCCTTTTTCTAATCAGGATATACACCTACAAAAAGGGGTGGCATTGGCAATGATGTTATGGTTTATTGCAGCGTTGGCACTTTTAGTCGCAGGCATGGTGTCATTAGCACGCACCGATGTGAGGCAAGTACAATTGCAGTTGCAACAAGCACAAGCTGCTGCTGCTGGAGATGGTGCAAGCTTATTAGCAATGCGAGATTTACTGCTATTAGAAGAGGAAGGAGAATTTAAAGGGAGAGGCATTTTAGACCATCGCTATACAGTGGGCGGGCTAAGTGTCAGAATAAAAGCGTTGCCATCGACAGGCTTAGTCAACTTAAGCCGTGCGTCACCAGAATTATTGGCAAGCGTCTTTGAGCTTGGCGCAGGGTTAAGTGAGGAGCAAGGGCAAGAAATAGCCAAAAATATTATTGTTTGGCGAGGGCCGAAGCCAGCGGAAGAAAATGAGACAGCAACAAACTATGAAAATGCAGGTAAAACGGGGCCGCGATATGGACAGTTTGAAACAGTGGAAGATCTGATGCAAGTATTGGGGGTGAATCGTGATATTTATGAGCGCATTGAGAATCTATTAGTGGCCTCGGCCCTTGGCCAGGTTGGGATTGACCCCTTGTCAGCTTCTTCAGATGTGTTAGCGATCGTGACAGGTGATGCTGACATTGCAAAAGAAATGATCACTGCGCGAGAGGAAACACCATTTAAAGATAACGGCATCGCTACGGAGATTCCTGAAGAATATGTAACACAAGCCGTAAATGCATTATTTAGATTGGATGCCGATGTGACGATGGAAGATGGTAAAATATACCGGCGTAGGCGCTGGGTTCAGCGAGGTGGTCGTGGTTTAGACCCTCTGCCTTGGAACATATTAAGAAGCGAACCTATTAAAGCAATTAGCGTGGGAATAAAAAAGGAAGAAAATGGCGCTTGATAGCCAACTAACATTATTTGGTTTAGATTTACGCAAGATCCCGCAATTTTGGCGGGCCGGGTGGCGTGAGTTGCTGTGGGCGCCAAATGCCTATGGTAGGCGTTGGGTGGATGAAGTCGTGACGGTAACTTTTTCGGGCGATCTCAAAAAACAGTATTATCATGCTGGGGAACAAGTTTCACCACGAAACACTAAGGCGCAGGCTTATGTGTTGCCAGAGTCACTCGTACTTGAAACGCGTTTAGATCTTCCAGCGAGCGTTGAGCTGGATTTAGAGTCAATGGTTGTATTGGAAGTACGTGCAAAAAGCCCCTTTCCTGAAGAAGATACGCGATATGGTTGGCAATTTGTTCGTCATAAAGGTGGCCGTATAACAGTAGACATGGCGATTGTTTCAGCGGCCTTAATTGCTCAACATCTTCGAGAGAAAA
>CAZRAY010000014.1:19157-21238 GCA_964598235.1 uncultured Piscirickettsiaceae bacterium | reverse complement strand
ACAGAAGCGGTGGCTTTGCGTGTAGATTTAGCACAACATAATGTGCTAATTGGGAACATTAATGCGTTAATAGAAAAAAGTCATAGTCCGTATCCGCAGCTTAATGAATTAAGCACCCTATTGAAAGATGATATATGGCTTGCCTCAATGAACATAAAAGGCGATATGATGCGGCTCGTCGGCCGAGCCGGCAATGGCGCGGCCTTAATGGCAGAGTTATCAAATCGGCCAGAGTTTATGGAAGTCACTGCACCCACAGAGTTTACGCGTGGTGGGAGAGAGCAAAAAGAACGTTTCGTATTCGAGATCAAGCTACAATCAAAAGATTTAATTATGGACACATTAAGTACGAATAGAGGTAAGGAATGAGACGTAACGGGTTGTCTTACCGAGCGAAAGCAGTATTGGTTATTGCATTGATGCTGATGATGGCTATCTTGATGGTATTGCTGAGCGCGGCATGGTCGTTACGGCAAGAAAATAATGAGAGGCGCGCTGAAATAGAGCCCAGAATTGCACGATTACTAGGTATACAACAACAGTATGAAATTTTAGAACAAGCTAATGCAACGGCAACGGTACAATTGGCAGGATTGATTTATCCTGCGACAGCAGATGCAACGATGACAGGCACTAAAATGCAGCAGGATGTACGGACAGCGATAGAAAAAACGGGGATGACGGTTATTGGTAGTCGTGTACGCGCAGTTAAGATAGCAGAAGGCTATGATGAAGTTAGCTTAGATCTCACTATCGAAGGTGGGATGGCATCTTTGGAAAAAGCATTGCTTGAGATCCCTAGGTTGCGGCCAATTGTCGTAATAGAAGAAACAGACATTAAACCCAAAAGAGGCAGGAATGGCCCTCATGTCGCGGTCACAAAACTCCGTTTGACGGCGGTGAGGTTGCAACCATGAAGAATAACGCATTGAAATGGGTTGGTATTCTTGCGATAACGATGACAATATTGGTTTTATTGTTGGCTTGGGGGCGATGGCAGCGGGATCAGAATTTGCCGCCTATTGTGGCTGTTATGCCTGCATCATCATCACTTCAGGCATTAATGATAACGCTTCCCGAGAAAGCAAGAAAAAGCAATGGCGATATGTTAACAAGGCCTATATTCTGGGCCAGCCGACAGGTTTACGAGCCCCCTCTTAAGCCTGTGAAACAACAAATTAAACCAAGCAATAAAGGTCCGGATAGCTTTGAGAAAATGACATTGTTGGGTATGTATGGGGCAGGTGATGATGCTGGTATTATTGTTTCTGGGGAAGAAGGTTCTCAGCGATTAAAAGTTGGGGAGGAAATAGTAGGATGGGTACTTGATCGAGTTAATGCGGAAGGTGCTGAATTTTCTCAAGAAGGCAAACAAAGAATGCTGATGCTAAAATCACCAACGCCAGCAAGTAAGGCAGAATTATTAGCAGCACAAGCACAAACAACGAATAGAGCGCATCCGAGTAAACCTGTAGCAGGAATGGAAGTAAAAGGAAGCGGTAGTAGTCTCAATAGCCGTGCCCCAGAAGCGGTAGAGGTAAAATCGAACAGAGCAAAACCGGCCTTACCTGCATTAAACCCAGATTTTGAAGCAGAACAAAAAGAACAGCCGAAGGAACAAATGGGTGCAAACACCTTTGAATTGATATCCCAGAGTTTAAGTGAACGTGCAAATAAGTCTGTAGAATCAAAGTGATAATTAAACATAATGAGTAAAATATGACACGACAAATAATAATGATAGTGCTGCTGAGTTTATTAGTAGGTTGTGCAAGTCAGCAGAAAGAGAATCAACAGGGCGTAAATCGAGATGAAACTTTATTTACATTCGACCGTATTTTAGCGACAGACACGCCGTATATTGCATCAACTGTAAAACAAAATGAGGAAGCGCTTGGGCTAGAGGAGGATACAGTCGCGCGGAAACCAACTATTTATCCTGGTACGGGTCAACACGTTCGCCTGCCAAAAGCACGTAAGGCAATTCATCTAGACGGTGATGCAGTTGAGCTCAATTTTGAACAAACGCCATTAATTGAAATCGTGCATGCGGTGATGGGCGATATCTTGGGATTAAACTA
>CAZRAY010000014.1:0-19057 GCA_964598235.1 uncultured Piscirickettsiaceae bacterium | reverse complement strand
TTTGTCTATTCGGTACAAAATGGCACAGCAACGCATATTGCAGAATTATTAAGTAGTGTTTTTTCGGGCACAAGCACAACAACCGGTTCGGGCGGGAAGGGGACAGGGGTTGCCCCAGGATTAACACCTGAAACGGTTTCCTCAGATAGTAACAATACAACATCACAGACGAATACAGTGACTGCAAATAACACAAGTGGTGGGACAACGTCGGCGAGCTATACTTTGGATAATATTGGTATCGTTGCCGATGAAGAAAATAATGCATTATTGATCTATGCGACCCGGAAAGATTTCCGTAAGATAAAAGGTGCACTTAAGCAGCTTGATATCTTGCCAGCACAAATTGTAATTGAAGCCAGTATCTTAGAAGTGACGCTGACGGATGGCTTAGAGTATGGCCTTGAATGGACGCTCAAAAACGGACTGGGCAAAGGCCATCAAGGTTTAGCAACCTTAGGGCTCTCTGATACGGCGGCGGCGGCAAAATTACCTGGCTTGTCTTATGCGGTTACCAATGCAGCAGGTAATTTGAGTGGCGTACTCAATTTGCTTGCGGAGCAATCTTTAATTAATGTTATTTCAACACCGACAGTGATGGTGTTGGACAATCAGACCGCAGAAATCAAAGTAGGTAGCCAACAACCTGTTCGAACGACTCAAACTGTCAGCACAGGAGCGGTTATCAGCAATGGCGTTGAATTTAAAGATACAGGTGTGCAGCTAACGGTAACGCCATCCGTTAATGCGGGGGGTGTGGTAACGATGGATATTGAACAATCTATTACGGATGTTGGGCCAGTGGATAGTGCAACTGGGCAGCGTAGTTTCTTGGAGAGAAGCATCAAGAGTAGGGTGGCGGTGCGTTCAGGTGAGTCAGTTGTTTTAGGCGGGCTGATTAGAGAGAACCAAAGTGATACGGAATCAGGGATCCCAGGCTTACATCAAATTCCCATTATTGGCAATTTATTTGGTAAAACAGCCTTAACCAGCACGCGCACAGAGCTACTTGTGATTATTTCGCCACATGTCTTATTTAATGAACAAGATTTGCGTGATATCAGCCGAGAAATGCGTTCACAAATTCGCAACTTAGAGCTCTTCCAAGAACGAGAAGATTATCGCTGGCGTGGGGCAGAACCAGCAAGAATTTATTAAATTGTAATTATTTTGAAATGAAATATTGGATTATAGAAATGAAAAAAGGCATCACAAAGGGCGTTAGTGTTATCGGTTTATTGCTGACGGCAATATTATTACAAAGTTGTGCAGATAAGCGCCCTGCGGAAGAAATAGTTCGCGAGCGCGCACAAGCGCGGCTGGATCGGTTGATGGCGCATGATGTGGAAGGTGCATATCAATTCACTACACCGGGATATCGAGAAACAACCTCATCTGATATTTTTGCATTGCGGGTAGCAGGAGTGCCCAATTGGACGGCAGCAAAGGTTGATACGGTGATATGTGAGCCAGAGCTGTGTCATGTTCGAACTCAGGTAAGCTATATGATTCAAAGTTTGCAAATGGAGAATACGCGACCACTAGATGAAAAATGGTTGAAATTAGATGGAGAGTGGTATTTATACTACAAATAGGTTGAGGATACGGACTTCACCGCTCTAACGCGGTTATCATGCATACGCTTGGGTCGTTCTGGGTTGGAGAATGATACGGAGAAGAGAGACGCGTTAGTGGTGCGTGGTTTTGAAATTGCTGCGCAGACGCTGCATGGGTCACGAGTGATAGAGTAGTGTAAGAAAAATTAATTTGAAGGTCTTGAATATTTAAAAATGATTACAATGATGATTAAGCAGCCAAATAAAAATCCCAAATAATTTAAAGTGCAGCCCCGTTCTGGGCTTTGGGCTAGGCTTTGAATGGGCTTGCGATAGTTTGGTGTGAGATGTGAGGAGGCACCCAAGCCGCTTAGAGGTGTTTCAAAAAAACCACACTATGGGGGTGAAAAGAGGGTGTTGGAGTAAAAAACACTTTTCCTGTTGTTTAGCAGTAGGCAGTGTGGTAGATTGTTCGGGTGCCTAGTTAAGTTACCGTGACTTTGAGCAATTAAAGTAGCTGGTCTTGGTTGTGTATAGCTTGGCTGGTTGAGTGGTTTAAAAGATACATCTTTTAAAGCCGCTTGGCCGAGTAAAGATCATACTTAGGTATGTGGCTGTTTTATAACGGCCAAATATTAATTAATTAATGTTTAGGAGCAACAAATGAACAAAAAAATTATTCCACTAGCGGCATTAGTCGCAATGGCGGGTGGCATGAATGCTGCGCACGCTGTCAACGTGAATAACGATGGTTTGGGTGAAGTATTATTATTCCCGTTCTACTCTGTAGTAGATGGTAACGATACAACAATCAATATCGTTAACACAACGAATGAAGTTAAAGCAGTTAAAGTACGTTTCATCGAAGGCATGAACTCGAAGGAAGTACTCGATTTTAACTTATATCTTTCTCCGTTCGATCATTGGTCTGGTGTTATCACTGCTGATGGCGATGGTGCACTTTTCAAAACAGCTGATACTTCTTGTACTGTTCCTGCGCTTCCAGCGGCAGGTCAACCATTTAACCCAGTGCTTTTTGCTGCGGATAGCAACAATGGCGTTCAACGTACACGTGAAGGTTATATTGAAGTAATCGAAATGGGTGTTGTTACTGACGGTGCAAACACATTTGCAACTGATGCAACTCACGTTGCAGGCGTTCCTGCTGACTGTGCATCTTTACTCGCTTCTTGGGGCGGTGGTGGTGCTTGGTTAGGTGACCCAACTATTGATATGACACCAAACACGGGTGGCTTATATGGTTATAGCTTCTTGCTAAACGTAAATGCAGGTACTGCAGCAGCATATGACGCGACTGCGTTAGATGCATTTGCTGACCCACTAGCGATTTTGCATGCACGTCCAGGTGATTCTTCACCTGCACTAAGTGATGCAGCACCAACAGCAACAGTTATTGATAACGCAGTAGTAACAACTGTGGCTACATTAACTAACTTAGATGCTGTGAGTGCGGTTATCATGCACGATACAATTTCAAATGACTTTGTATTAGAACCAACTATCAATGCGGGTACTGATTGGGTAATCACTTTCCCAACTAAACATGATTATGTGCAAATTGCACCAGCAACAGCGCCATTTATCAATGTTTGGGATCCTACAACGTCATTAGCATGTGAAGAAATTGCTATCACTTACTATGATCGTGAAGAATTACCACAAACACCAGCAGGCGTTGACTTCTCACCTCGTCCACCAGCAGGTTCTTTTGCATTATGTGCTGAAGCGAACGTGTTGACTTTCAATAGTGCTGATGTGTTGAATTCTCAAGTAGCAGGTAATATTGCAACTAACTTAAACTTGGTAGCAGGCACGGATAACGGTTGGATGACAATCGGTTTCGGTGCTCCTGCAGGCGCACCAGCTGGCTCGCGTGAGTTAGCTGCATTGGGTGCTACCTTTGGTGGTTTACCAGTATTAGGCTTTGCAGTGCAAAAATATGTAAACAGCACATTAGTAGTCGGTGGCGTATCAGTGCTATCTAACTATGCAGGTTCTGTTGAACATAAAGCAACACGTAACATTTTCTAAATCATTACGATGATTTATTGAATTAAACGTTATTGTTTAAGCTCAATGAAAAACGCGGCGAAAGCCGCGTTTTTTTTTGGCTGAAAGAAATTGAAAAACAGGCCAGTGTGATGCTTGCTGAAGTCAGGTGTTAATCATTATTCGGAGTTATTTTTTAAGCTATGTTTATAGTTGATTTGTGATGGAAATAACGCAAACAATAAAAGTTGGCCATCATAAGTTCCGCAAAATAGATGCTATTATTGGACTTTTTTGCTGTTTAGCGATAGACTGTGGGCTTGAGGGATGGAATCTTTAGCAGAGACGGAACTATTTTGAACTTTTAGTGGTCACTTTAAAGAGTGATTACGACTTAAATTAATAATTGATGGGGAAATCAATGATGAAAAAATTTGCAATTTCAGCGGTGTTGGCAGTCGGGCTTTTACCCGTTGCAGCATTAGCTTACACCGTTCAAATAAACGGTGGCACTGTTTATACCGTGACCAGTGTATCAGGGGGAGCGGACAGCATCTCATATACAGGCACAACGGGCGGCGGCGGCGGCGGTAATACGGCCCCAGTGATTGGCCAAACATCCTTTACAATCACGGAGCCATCAACGGCAGCAGCGACCATTACGGCAACTGATCCGGGTGATGTAATAACATATAGCATTACGGGTGGAACCCATGCGAGCTTATTTAGTATTGGTGCAAGCTCAGGCGTGCTCACTTTTAATACTGCGTCGACAGCAGGCACATATACTTTGAGTGTGACGGCAACCGATGATGACGCAAGCCCATTATCAGATACAGACACGATTACCATTACCGTGAATTCAAGCGGCGGTGGCGGTGGTGGTAACTGTGGCGCTTTACCAGCAGGTGTTGTATTGGAAACCGCCTTTGGACTAAATTGGGCGATTTCTAAACCTAATTCATTCTTGGGATTGGATAACACTGACACGAAAGCGATGCCAGTTCATACGACTTCAGCACCCGATACAGGTAAATTAACTTTTGCGGCCACTTCGTCACCGGGTAACTCATCAACATCACGCACATTGTGGATATCCGAATGTCCGGGTGAGCCAGCTGTTGTACCACCAGGCTATGTGCCAGGATCTGCCGAGGCTAACTTCTTTGGTAATCCATGTGAAATTACAGGTGTCTCTAATCAGAATCTGGATTGGAGTGAAGGTACATTGACAGGTGTTGCAATATACCAAAAATGTGGGTTAGCCCAAAACACGGACTACTATGTTAATATTAGAAACAATACTTGCTCATCAGCAACGTGTGATATCTATATTGGGTATACTAAATATTAAGATTTAGTTAAAGTTTAGTAGTAAAGTGAAAGACGCCAGATACTTGTTATCTGGCGTCTTTTTTTAGAAAAGGAAAGAGAGTAAATATGTTTGGAAAATCTATTTTAATCGGGTTGGGAGCCTTACTGTCAGTGGCTTATGTGCAAGCGGATGTTGTGTTGCAGCGAGGAGATATTGTAGTCACCGTTGATGATATTGAACGATATATTATTGATAATACGCCTGAGAGGGAGCGGGAAAGTATTTTAAAACGTAAAAATGTTTTTAAAGAAATGGCCGAAAATATTTATCTTATTCGTCAACTAGGTACGGAAGCAGAAAAAGATAAAGCGTTAGATTGGGAACAGATGGAATGGGCTAATGCTTTACAGCAAAAAAGAAAAGCGATGGCCGCATTATTGGATAAGTTGGTGATCAAGCAAATAGCCAGTGTTGATTGGGAGTTGCTTGCCAAGGAGACCTATCTTGCAGAGAGCGATCAATATCAAATACCAGAAAAAGTGCGGGTGTCGCATGTGTTGATTAAAACGGATTCGCATACGGATGAAGCCGCGCAAACCTTGATTAACGAGATTAAAAGAAAAGCCGATGCAGGTGATGATTTTGAAATGTTGTCGATAAATTATTCCGAAGACCCGTCAGTAAAAACAAATAAGGGTGATTTGGGTTTATTCCCTCGCGGGAAAATGGTTAAGTCTTTTGAAGATGCGGCTTTCGCAATGTCGAAGGCAGGACAAATTAGTGAGGTTATTAAAACGCAGTTTGGCTATCACTTATTGCAATTTCATCAGCACACTGCTGCCGAAAAGCTTCCCTTTGACCAAGTGAAATGGCCAATCATTCATAAGCTACAGAAATCGCGCGCAGATCAGATCCGCCAAGATATTTTAGTTGCATTTCGTTCAGAATCAGATTTGAAATGGGATGAAACACAATTAGAAAAATTAAAACAAAAATACCGCGTGGAAACGCCTGCTGCAGAATAAGCCTGTGTAAAGGATCGGGGTGGGTTAAAATAAGCAGCAATGACAAAACCAATACAAACAGCGCTGGAGATAAAGTCTGTCGGTAAGTGTTATCACTTATTTGATAAACCACATCAGCGTCTACTTAGTTATTTTTTCTCTCGATATGAAAAGCATGCAACACCTTTTTGGGCGTTGCGAGCATTGAGCTTTACGTTGAACCAAGGTGAAACGGTTGGGATTATTGGGCGGAATGGCTCGGGGAAGTCGACTTTATTGCAAATGGTGGCAGGCACCTTATTGCCGACAACAGGTGAGATAAATCGACAGGGCCGTGTGGCGGCCTTGCTAGAGTTGGGGGCAGGGTTTAATCCTGAATTCACAGGTCGAGAAAACATCCAGCTAAATGCGGCAATCTATGGACTGAGCAAGCAAGAAATAAATAATCGCTTAGCCGATATTATTGCCTTTGCAGATATTGGTGAGTTTATTGATCAGCCTGTGGCGCATTATTCTAGTGGGATGTTTGTGCGCTTGGCTTTTGCAGTGATTGCCCATGTGGATGCCGATATTTTGATTGTTGATGAAGCGTTGGCCGTAGGCGATGCGGCGTTTTCACAGAAATGTATGCGTTTTTTAGAAAATTTTAAAAAAACGGGTTCGATTTTATTTGTGAGCCATGATGCGGGAACCGTAACCCAGCTGTGTGACCGTGCGATTTGGCTGGATAAAGGTGAAATGCGATTAATCGGTGATGCGAAAGCGGTATCAGAGGCTTATATAGAACATATCTATGCACAACAGCAAACCACCAAAAATAGTGTTGTAGTCGACAACAAGGAAGCGCTGGATTCTCACGAGCGTGTGACGCCTGCTTTTGAACCATGGCATGATGCCAGACATGATGCGTTGCAGGGTTCTAATTTACGCAATGATATGCAGACAATGACCTTTAACCTTGAAGGCGAAAGTTTTGGTACGGGCCAAATACGGATTGATGATGTCGCACTCTATGATACTGAGAATCGGCGGCTTAATTGGATGGTGGGTGGCACCCAAATTATACTGGCGGTGCGATTTACCGCATTAGCGGATATTGACGGCATTATTGTTGGCTTTATGATCAAAAATAGAAAAGGCCAAGTGTTGTTCGGAGACAATAACTACCTCACACATCAAGATACCCCGATCAATGTACGCCAAGATCAAGCCTATCACGCGCATTTTGGCTTAACAATGCCCTACCTACCCGAAGATGATTATGTGATTACCATTGCGATTGCATCAGGCACACAAACAGATCATGTGCAGCATTGTTGGCAACATGAGGCCTTGGTATTTACGGTAACGCAAGGCCATGTGGTGCATGGATTAATGGGCATCCCCTTAGGATTCTGCGATATAACAGAGGTGAGTTCTGATGCGTAATTGGCTTACGTCTTTACCTCTCTTAGCGCCCCTTATTCATGCTTGGCGATATCGAGAGTTGCTTTATGAGATGACGAAGCGGTCGATACTCGCACGCTATCGAGGCTCATGGCTCGGCATTTTTTGGACCTTATTAACGCCGTTTTTATTGCTATTGGTCTATATGTTTGTATTTGGCATTGTGTTTAAGGCGCGGTGGCCACAGCCTGATGGGACAGAAGGGCATTTTGCGCCCTTATTATTTTGCGGCATTATCGTACATATGTTATTCGCTGAAATGCTCTCCAGCGCGGCAAGATTGATTGTGGATAATGCAAATTACGTTAAAAAGGTAGTATTTCCTCTAGATATCCTCAGTTGGATTTCTTTGGGAACGGCTGTATTCCATTTTGTGGTGGCCATTATAGTGTTGTTTGGGGTGGTGATTGTATCGGGTGGTGGCTTGAGTTGGACGGTGCTCTATGTGCCCTTGCTCACCTTAATTTTCATGGTGCATTTATTGGGTATGTCATGGCTAGTGAGTGCCTGTGGGGTATATATCCGAGATGTGAATTATATTGCTGGATTTATTGTGACGGCGATGGTATTCCTCAGCCCGGTGTTTTATCCTGCCTCCGCCGTGCCGAAGGCCTTTGCAATGGTGATGAATGCAAATCCACTAACCTTTTACATTGAATCTTTTCGGCGGGTGGTCGTGCTGGGAGAGCCAGTGTTATTTGTCGATTTAGCATGGGCAATTTGTTTAGCAGTGGTTTCATTTGTGGTGGGGTTTTGGTTTTTTAAACGCGTTAGAAAAGGATTTGCAGATGTGTTGTAGCCTTGTTTGTGATTGATATTGGCTGAATATAGATTGCAGGATGGTTAGAAGATCAGTTTGGGTATTTTAAACACCTTGATTGATACAACTTATTTGACTTTAAAATGTCATAATATAGCTAAAATTGATGGAGAAAGTAGGTTGTCACGAACCCAAAATAATAAATCGGTACAGAAAGCGCGCCCAAATAAGGTAGATGTGATTATTCCTGTTTACCGCGATCTTGCGGTGACACAGCGTTGTGTTGAATCTGTGTTAGCTGCTGAGATGGGCCCGCGGGTTAATTTAATTGTGATTGATGATGCATCGCCTGATCCGGAAGTGGTGGCCTATTGTGATGGTTTACGAGATCGCGAGGGCGTCACGGTATTACGGAATGCTGAAAATAAAGGATTTGTGGCAACCGTTAATATCGGCATGCAAGAGAATGTGACGCACGATGTGTTGTTATTGAATAGTGATACGGAAGTCGGTGCTGATTGGTTGGTGCGCATGCAAGCTTGCGCTTACCGGGAGAAGGAAACGGGCACGGTGACGCCCTTTTCAAATAATGGCACATTATGCTCTTATCCACGAATAATTAAATCAAATGCGTTGCCAGATGGCTACGATGTAGTGCAGATGCAAACTTTGTTTGCTTCGGTGCATGGTGGCAAAGCACATACCTTACCAACGGCAGTGGGTTTTTGTATGTATATTCGTCGTGATTGTTTAGATGACGTGGGTTATTTCGATGAAGAAAGTTTTGGTCGGGGCTATGGTGAGGAGAGCGACTTTTCAATGCGGGCGATCGCAGCAGGTTGGCAAAATCAGTTAGCAGCAGATGTTTTTGTATATCATCAAGGTGGTGTGAGTTTTAGCACAGAGACGCAAGATCGGATCCAGGCAGCGGAAAAAATGATGGCGACAAAACATCCTTCTTACACGGCGCAAGTAATGATGTTTCTAGCGCGTGATCCTTTATGCCCGTATCGCGATTTAGTTGATGATGTACTGGCACATAAGTCGAAAAAAGAGGCCATCGCTGTGTTGACAAGCGTTAGGCAATACCGAGATGATTTACAGAAAGATGTAGCAGAATATTATAAACAAAAAAATGAGTATATAACGCTATTATCCGATACGCGTGCTGATTTTTCTCGGACAGATCAGGGGCTATTGGAAGCGCAGCAGTTGGTTGAGAAATATGAAAAGGCGTTTGTTGAACAGCAATCCGTATTGGAAGAGAGAAAACAGGCCTATGAAAGGGTGGCCACCGAGCTGGCGACAATGGAAAATAGTCGTTCATGGCGGTATACCAAATGGATCCGCACGCTGCTAGCCAAACTAGGAAGAGCATGACTGCAAACACCCATATATATACGAGTATTACTTCAAATTATTTG
This sequence comes from uncultured Piscirickettsiaceae bacterium, assembly GCA_964598235.1. Taxonomy (GTDB): domain Bacteria; phylum Pseudomonadota; class Gammaproteobacteria; order Nitrosococcales; family Methylophagaceae; genus UBA652. The sequence goes on along the minus strand of CAZRAY010000014.1, from coordinate 9,542 downwards.
CCGAAGGCGCGCGCACTCGCTGCTTCAGTTAAACGTATTGCACCTGAGGTGATGTTTCATTTGGTGTTATCAGATGATTTACCGCCGGATTTTAATTTGGCGGTAGAAGATTTTGATACCATCATTTTTGCTGATAGCTTGCCCATAAAAGATTTTAAACAGTGGGCTTTTTCCCATGCAGTGGTTGAACTCTGTACGGCTGTAAAAGGGATTGCATTAGAGACGATTTTTGAACGTTATAATGCGGAGCGGGTGTTTTATTTTGATCCTGATATGGTCATTTTTGCACAGTTGGATACGTTAGAAGCACTATTATCAACACATAGTGTTTTGTTAACACCTCATCAAACAGAACCTGAGAAGGATTCTGTTGCGATAGTCGATAATGAGATTTGCAGCTTGAAGCATGGGGTATTCAATTTAGGGTTCGTCGGTGTGCGGAATGATGAACAAGGGCGGGCTTTCTCAAGATGGTGGTCGGATCGTTTGTTATCCTTTTGTCATGATGATACGCCTCGAGGCTTATTTACAGATCAAAAGTGGGTGAATCTGGCACCCTGCTTTTTTGATAATATTAAGATTTTGCGCTCTCCAGTATTCAATGTGGCGACATGGAACTTAACCTCCCGCAAGGCGACTGGTAGCTTGGAAGAGGGAATTTTAATTAATGGAGAACGATTAGGGTTTTATCATTTTTCAGGTATGGATAGTGGCGGACAAGAGCATATGTTGAAAAAATATGGCCAACATAGCCCTGTATTGTTCGAACTGAGAAAATGGTATATAACAGAATGCGAACGTTTTGGCCAAGCGGAATTGGGCAGATTATCCTCTAAATACGATGCTTTTGATAATGGCACTAAAATTAGTAAACCACAGCGGGTCTTATTTAGAGAACGGCTTGATTTGAAGCGTCGCTTCCCAGATCCTTTTTCTACCTTGGGAAAAGGTGGATACCAAATGTGGTATGCCCAGAATAGCTTGCCTGAAGCAGATAATTATCGTAGCTTGAGTGTTAAACCGGGGGTTGGGTTTATTGAGGTGGTATCAGATATGGCAGATTATTTTTCTTATACGGCACGAAGTGGTAAAACGAATAGCCGCTTAGAACGATTTTTATTACATATCATCTCGGGTGGGATGCGTTTTATGGTGCGTCTTGTACGCTGATACAATAGTCAGCAGATGACAGATGAAAATACACCTATAGAGAATAAAAAGTTTGTAGGCTTGCCAATGTTAACTATTGACTGGTCGATAGTTGTGATCGTGTTTGCTAATGAAATAGAGCGTTTGGCAGAGATGCTGACGCGGCTGCAGGCAAATTCTTTAAGCAAAGACATCCATATTCTAGCCGCAGATACCCAGACGATACGATCGCAGTGCGAGCAGTGGGATTACCCTGTGCAATTCGTATTGCCAGACACTTATCCTGCAGGGCAATATTGGCAAACAATTTTACGCGCCGTAAACTATCAAGGTGAGCGCACTCTATTTATTCGTGTGGCGTGTGAAATACCAACACAATGGGATGCCCGCTTCGTTGCCACAGCAGAGAAGTCAGCGGCTTTGGCGATATCTCCTGTCAGTGCACAACATCATTATTTTTCCGTATTTAACCGGCCACGGACACCGGCCTTAACGGTTGATGCCATTGATCAATGGTTAATGGATTATGTTACAGGCCATGATTTTGATGTGCCGGTCATTTTGGAAAGTGCCGCATTGTTACAGGGGCCACGATGGAAACAAATATTGGCGGGCACGAAAGAATCAGATAACGCTTTATTTTCGACAATAAGAGAACAGGGCCTGCATTTGTTAGGCACAGACCAGTTATATATTGACGATAGTGCCGTGACACCCTTGGATCAAGGAAAAGCATTACCCGCTTCTTGGAAAATTGCGTTAACTGAGTCCCACCCTCTAACAACAGCAAGACATGCTTTGACAGAGCTTGATGACCAAGCGGAATATCCAGAGAGATTAGCAGACTGTTTGCCTGTTCAATTACATGTGGCACATGGTTGGGGAGGCGGACTTTGTCGATGGGTAGAAGATGCGGTAGGGGGCGACAATGCACATCAAAACTTGGTATTACGACCGATAGGGGATTGGAGCGCTTTTGGCAAAACCTTGGCTTTATACCGCAGTGCAGAGATGGATGTGCCGATTAAAACCTGGTTATTAGCACAACCTATTTTATCGACGGCAATCAGTCATTATCAATATCAACAAGTGTTAGATGAAATTATTCGTGATTTTAAAGTAGAGCGACTAATGATTTCATCATTAATCGCACAATCTTTAGATATATTACGTACGGGATTGCCGACGACATTTGTTTGCCATGATTTTTATCCTTTTTGCCCTGCAGTGGTGGCGACTTTTGACTCGCCTTGCACGGAATGCAACCGTGTTAAACAGCAGGATTGTCAGGCAAATAACGATCACCATCGTTTCTTTGTGCAAGAATCAGCTGCGCATTGGGAAATGGTTCGTCGCCAGTTTATTGCGTTGATAAAGCTGGATAATGTGCAGTTGGTGGCGCCAACCGATTCAGTTGTGTCGCGCTATCGTACATTAGTACCTGAATGGAAAGATAAGCCATTTGAGGTTATTCCACATGGTTTGGATAATGATTTAGTGACGGCATTGTCTGTAGCAACCACATCTGTAAACACGACAGAAAATGAACGCTTGCGTGTTGTTATTTTGGGCGGGGTGATGCCGCAAAAAGGGGGCGATATACTGACGGCCATTATTGCTGATCTGAGCAAGTTTGCCGATGTGTGGTTGCTGGGTTCAGGAAAAGAAGGCAAGGCGTATAAAGACATATCAGGTGTGATGGTATTGCCGCGTTATGAGCGGATGGCATTGGGCCAAGAATTAAAGAAGGCACAGGCTGATGTAGGATTGTTATTGTCAACAGTGCCAGAAACCTTTAGTTATACCTTAAGTGAATTGTGGGCGGCAGGTATTCCCGTGGTGGCAACGCAATTAGGGGCGTTTGCAGATCGGGTGCGTGAGGGTGAAAATGGTTGGTTAGTTGCGCCAGAGCCCAAAGCGGTAATGGATAAATTACAGATGTTGAACAGAGAACGCTTACAGGTGAAAGCGATACAAAAAAAGGTACAAGAACAAACGTATCGCAATAATCGTGAAATGATGGACGATTATTATCGTATTGAGCCAATGGAAGCAGGGATAGCGCGCCGCCGTTTTTTCCGTGCACGGCAGCAATACAATAATCCCTATCAGCAACAGGGCGTAGAGCAAGTGTCTGCAGCATTACATATTAATCATCAAGTGCCTTTTCGAACCGTATTGTCGGAATTTTTAGGCTATGCAGGCCATAAAATAGGCCATTCACCGCGGCTTCCTAATTGGTTTCGTCGGCCTATTGTTGGCTTTCTGCGGTGGCGCGGCAATAGGAAGCAGTAAACAATGGACTATATGGCTTTTTATTTTCCACAGTTTCATGTTATTCCAGAAAATGATCAATGGTGGGGGAAGGGGTTCACCGACTGGACCTTAGTGAAGCAAGCAGAGCCTATTGTGGCTGGGCAGCAGCAACCACGAGTGCCATTAGAGGGTGAATACTATGACTTGTCTTCATCACAAGCCGTAGATAAACAAATTACATTAGCTCAGGAATATGGTTTAAGTGGCTTTAATTTTTATCACTATTGGTTTGATGGGAAAGTACTGTTAGATGTGCCGCTTAAGCATTTTGAAGCCAATAAAAATCACGATTTAGATTATTGTATTACTTGGGCAAATGAAAGTTGGACACGGCAATGGACCGGCGACCCCACGGTGTTAATAAGACAAAATTATACCGCTGATCGCACCATATGGCAGGCACATTTTGATTATTTACGGACTTATTTTGAAGATCCACGCTATTTACGTCGGGATAACAAACCTGTTTTGTGTATCTATCGCCCCGAACTGATCCCACATTTAATCGAGTATCTCGCCTATCTGAGTGGGCTAGCAAAACAAGCGGGGCTTAATGGGATTTATTTTATTCGGTTCAGTGCCTATCCGGTTGCCGATCAGGACACTATTTTTGCCGGTTTTGATGCGGCCATTAAATTTCAGCCACGCCACTTTTTTAATGGTGGGAATAAGGCAAAACGTATTGAAGCGTTATTAAGACGGTTACCAGAAAAAATACAATTACCGTTAGCAAAATTAAAATATGCGGTGAGTCAACAACGCACCTATTCGTATGATACGTTGTGGCAAAATGTGATTATGCAAGCTGTAGAAGAAGACAATAAAATATATCAATCTGCTTTAGTAGACTGGGATAATACGGCGCGTTATGGGAATAAGGCTAAGCTTTTTGAAGGTGCATCCCCCAAGCGATTTTTGTATTGGTTGGATAAACTTTCTGAGATAGAGACAAAAAAAGGACAGTCACTTATCTTTATCAATGCATGGAATGAATGGTCTGAATGCGCTTATCTTGAGCCAGATACGTTACATCAATATGGCTATTTGGAAGCGGTGAAGGCAATGGTAGAAAAATATGGCGAATAATAGGCTGCCGAAAATAGCCGTTTGTCTTGCTGTGCATAATGGTATGCGATGGCTGCCAACATTATTGACGTCGATATTAGAACAAGTGGGCGTGTCGCTTACCATCTTTATCAGTGTTGATCCGTCAGAGGATGATTCTGAAGTGTGGGTAGCAGAGCAATCCACGGTAGACTCGCGCATTATTTTATTGCCCCAAGGAAATCATTTTCCCGCTTCAAGTCAAAATTTTTTTAGACTCTGTCGGGATGTGGATTTTATGGCGTTTGATTATGTCAGCTTTGCAGATCAAGATGATATTTGGATGCCTGGCCGACTATTACGCGCGATGGAGCAGTTGATGGAAACGGGCTGCGCAGGTTATTCCAGCAATGTGCAGACGATATGGGAATCAGAGAAAGAAGGGAAATTAATCAATAAAGCACAACCCCAAGTAAGATGGGATTATCTATTTGAAGCGCCAGGGCCAGGTTGTACCTTCGTTGTAACGCAAGCATTAGCAATCCAGCTGCAGCAACACTTACTCGGGCTAGGACTGTTGGCAACCAAATTAACATCGCATGACTGGTTTATTTATGCCTATGCCCGAGCGCAAGGAAATACATGGCATATAGACAGCGAGCCGACGCTTTATTATCGGCAACATGATCAAAATGATGTTGGTGTAAATGAAGGCTTTGCGGCGGCAGTGCGTCGTTGGCATACGATCACCGATGGCTCATGGTTACAACAAATTGCTTATACAGCAGAAGCAATCGGGATGAAAGAAGATGTTTTTGTACAGCAATGGTTACCTTTTCGGCGATGTGGATTTTTGGTTTTAGCAAAGCACGCTGGAAAATGCAGACGACGATTGAGAGATAAGGCTCTGTTTAAAATGATTTTTCTATACTGGAGTGTGGTGGGGTGGCACCCTAAATAGGGCTGGTCTCACAAAATCTCGTTGACCAAATAAGGTGTGAGGGCTATAATACGGTCGTTTAAACCGTTAGATTTCTATTTTAAAGTTACTTCGTGATAGATAGCAGAATGCGGCTTGGGCCGATAAACGCCATCCTTAAAATGCAGGTGGTGGTATTGCTGGCGTTAGGCGTCGGCTTTTTGGTTTTGCAGGATGCAGCCGCGGCAACCGCTTGTGTTTATGGAGGTGGCATCGCGCTAGCAGGAACGGGATTGCAGCGGTGGTATTTGATTCGGGCAGCGAAGTCGGCTGGCGCAGATGCCGGAAAGAATTTAGTTAAAGCCTATCGATGCATGATTGATCGATGGCTGATCACCATCGCATTATTTGCGGTGGGTTTTATGAAGTTGGCATTATTGCCACATCCTTTGCTAGTGGGGTTTTGTATTACCCAGCTAGTTGTGTTGTTTAGTGTTTTTAATCGAGCTTAAAGAAAAATATGTCAACTGAAACCATTACATCATCGGAATATATCAAACATCATTTGCAGAATTTGACGTTTGGTCATAAGCATGATGGTACATGGGGTTTGGCACATGATGCGCAAGAAGCGGCAGACATGGGTTTTTGGTCGATTAATGTAGACAGTATGGGTATGACTATTCTGCTGGGGTTACTCATGATGTGGTTTTTCCGTCGTGTAGCAAAAAAAGTCGAAGCAGGCATTCCAAGTGGCGCGCAAAACTTTGCAGAATGGATTATAGATTTTATTAACGATAGCGTTCGCGGTTCGTTTACCTCTAAAAATGATATGGTGGCACCACTCGCTTTTACGGTTTTCCTTTGGATCTTTTTGATGAACTTGATGGACTTATTGCCTATCGATTTCGTGCCTGAGATTGCAAAATGGGTGGGTTCGCATGTATTTGGCATGGATCCCCATGCAGTATTCTTTAAAGTCGTGCCGTCCACGGATCCCAATGTGACGTTTGGTATGGCATTCGGCGTATTCGCATTAGTCTTGTTCTATAGCATCAAGATGAAAGGTGTTGGTGGTTTCGTTGGCGAATTAACCTTGCACCCATTTGAAGCTAAGAACCCAATTTTGAAAGCCTTATTTATCCCGATTAACTTTGCATTGGAGTTCGTATCATTGATATCGAAACCCATTTCATTGTCATTGCGGTTATTTGGGAATATGTATGCAGGCGAGATGATCTTCATTTTGATTGCGATCATGTACGGAGCAGGTATGGCAATGGGCGCATTTGCGGGCTTATTGCACATTGGTTGGGCGATTTTCCATATCTTAATCATTACATTGCAGGCGTTTATCTTCATGACGCTAACGATTGTATATTTAGATATGGCACATCAAACAGAACACTAAGCAGAATTTTAATTTAATTTTTAAGTAGGGGAAGTAAAGATGGAATCAGCATTATTATATATTGCAGGCGCATTGATGATGGGTTTAGGCGCAGTAGGCGCGGCGATCGGTATCGGCGTATTAGGCGGTCGTTTCTTGGAAGGTGCAGCGCGCCAACCTGAATTGATCCCAATGTTACGTACACAATTCTTCATCGTAATGGGTCTGGTTGATGCGATCCCAATGATTGCAGTTGGTTTGGGCATGTACATTTTATTCGCAGTTGCTTAATTTTTTTAGCAATAGCAATAAATAGAGAGGTACAGACATGAATCTTAATGCAACCATTATTGGACAAATGATAGCGTTCTTGCTGTTTGTTGTCTTTTGCATGAAGTATGTATGGCCACCAATTATGGCGGCGCTAGATGAACGCAAAGTAAAAATTGCGGATGGTTTGGCAGCGGCAGAACGTGGCAAGCATGAACAAGAGCTGGCTGAAAAGCGCGCCTTGCAAGTGATCAACGAAGCAAAAACACAAGCAAATGAAATTATTTCAGGTGCGAACACACGTGGTGCAGCGATTGTTGATGAATCTAAAGATAATGCACGCACCGAAGGTGAGCGCCTTGTGTCAGCTGCGAAAGCAGAAATTGAGCAAGAGACAAACCGTGTGAAAACAGAGTTACGCACACAAGTATCCAGTGTGGCGTTAGCGGGTGCTGCGAAAATCTTAGGTCGTGAAGTCGATGATAAAGCGCATAAAGACTTGCTTGACGAATTGATTGGTCAAATCTAGGAGACGACGATGGCTGAAGTAATGACTATCGCTCGTCCCTATGCCAATGCAATCTTTGGATTGGCACGAGATAAGGGCGAATTAGCAGGCTGGTCTGAGTTGTTAGCTGTGTTGGCACAAAGTGTTCAGACACCAGCGGTAAACGCAGTTTTGGCAAGCCCTGTAGTGAGCAATGACGATGCGGTGGCATTGTTGACAGATATTGCGGGCAAAGCGTTAACAGATGACGGCCAAAACATGTTGCATGTTTTGGCAGAAAACGACCGTTTATTGGTGTTAGACGATATTGCTGTTTTGTATGAAGACTTGCGTGCCGAAGAAGAAGGCACCTTATCAGCAGAAGTAGTATCAGCCAAGAAATTGACGGCGCCACAGCAGAAAAAATTAGCAGCCGCATTGAAAGCACGGCTTAATCGCGATGTTATTTTGGATTGTAGCGTTGATAAAACGTTATTAGGTGGTGCGATTGTAAGAGCAGGTGACTTGGTCATTGATGGCTCGGCTTTGGGTAAATTGAATAAATTAGCGAATGTTTTAAATTAGACTGTGACGAAATTAATCGTACAGCTAGTTTTAATTTAGAGGAAAGAGTGATGCAACTGAATTCAGCAGAAATCAGCGACCTAATTAAAAAGCGAATTGAAAGCTTTGATGGGGCGACTGAAGTCCGTACAGAAGGTACGGTTGTTGCGGTAACCGATGGTATTGTACGTGTCCACGGTTTAGCCGATGCAATGGCAGGGGAAATGCTTGAGTTCCCAGGGAATACTTATGGTTTAGCGCTTAACTTGGAGCGTGATTCTGTTGGTGCTGTGGTGTTAGGCCCTTACACACATATTTCAGAAGGCGACAGCGTAAAATGTACGGGTCGTATTTTGGAAGTGCCAGTGGGTGAAGCGTTGCTTGGCCGCGTCGTGGATTCTTTAGGGAATCCAATTGATGGTAAAGGCGATATTAAAGCAGAAGGCATGGCGCCAATTGAGAAAGTGGCTCCCGGTGTTATCGCGCGTCAGTCAGTTGACCAACCATTACAAACAGGTTTGAAATCTGTTGATGCGATGATCCCCGTTGGCCGTGGCCAACGTGAATTAATCATCGGCGATAGACAAACTGGTAAAACAGCGATTGCGATCGATGCCATTATCAATCAAAAAGGCACAGGTGTTAAATGTATCTATGTGGCGATTGGTCAGAAAGCCTCTTCCATTGCAAACGTAGTGCGTAAGCTTGAAGAGCATGGCGCATTAGAATATACAACCGTTGTTGCGGCGTCGGCTTCTGATTCAGCAGCATTGCAATATATTGCACCGTATGCAGGTTGTTCAATGGGTGAATATTACCGTGATAAAGGTGAAGATGCCCTCATCGTATATGATGATTTGACTAAGCAAGCTTGGGCGTATCGCCAAGTATCATTATTGCTACGTCGTCCACCAGGTCGTGAAGCGTATCCAGGCGATGTTTTCTATCTCCATTCTCGTTTGCTTGAACGTGCAGCGCGCGTTAATGCGGATTATGTTGAGAAAGAAACAGGCGGTAAAGTAAAAGGCCAAACCGGTTCTTTAACGGCATTGCCAATTATCGAAACACAAGCGGGTGACGTATCTGCTTTCGTACCTACCAACGTAATCTCGATTACAGATGGTCAGATTTTCTTAGAAACCGATTTGTTTAACTCGGGTATCCGTCCAGCGATTAACGCGGGCCTATCGGTATCTCGAGTAGGTGGCGCAGCACAAACTAAGATCATTAAGAAATTGGGTGGTGGTACCCGTCTTGATTTAGCGCAATATCGTGAATTAGCGGCATTCGCACAGTTTGCTTCTGATTTGGATGAAGCAACACGTAATCAAATTCAACGTGGTCAACGCGTAACAGAATTAATGAAGCAACCACAATATCAGCCATTATCAATTGCTGAAATG
>CAZRAY010000013.1:0-39250 GCA_964598235.1 uncultured Piscirickettsiaceae bacterium | reverse complement strand
AAATGGCACAATGTAAAGACATCGTCGAAGAAGCCAGCGAATATATTGATGGCGATTTGCCATTAAGGCGTCGGATCAGTTTGTTTTACCATTTAGTGATCTGTAAATGCTGTCGTATCTATTTACAAAACATTAAAAAAACAATCCATACCGTCCGGACCTTGCGGCCTAAAGAACCCGACGTACATGATATTAAAGATTTAGCCGAACGCTTGCGAGCTGAATCAGAGTCTCAGAAACCCAAATAAATTATTGCTTATCAATAATGATAAAGTTCTGATCTGGCTCACTCCACCGCACAGTAACGTTTTCACCTGGCGCTGGGAAATTATTCAGCTCGTATGTGCCCGATAAACCTCTAGTAAAACCTGTACCGCCAATGCTGGCCACCTCAAATGTTACATTGCCAATCTCAATGCCATCCTTCACTGTTTTTAGGATATGTGTGCCTTCTCCTAACAATCCCCACGCCATCACCATACCATAACCATTATTGGCATCACCGCAAATAGTGCGTGTGTCTTCTCTTGAGGTACCATACCCTACAGGAAGTAAAGGCCCATCATCAATAGAGATGGCGATGCTCAACGCATCGCATGCCCAGCCACGAATTAAACCCACACCACTTTGAATTGAACCTTCAGAAGGCGTTTCAACCCCATATCCAGATGATGGAGGATCAATGTTCTGATCCCCCAGTTTTATCGCATTTCCATCTCCAACCGCCGTACCATTTCCATTGTCATTTATGGGCGTTACGCCTTGATCAATTAAGGTATGTGTGACTCTGAATTGCAAATTAATTGTCGAATCTACTATTCCGACAGATGAAAACATATTGTCTTGTATGGCAATATTTTCAACATAACCATGTCCTTCATTGGTATCAATTGTATTGTTTGGATCACAATTAATATTTGTATTTTCTTTGTATCCACCTACTGCATAACCACCAATAACTAAATCACCAAAATAGCTGTTTAAAGCTGTATTGTTTTCCAGCAAGACATGAGCAGAAGTAATACAATTCTCAGCCCCAATTTCGTAAGCCCATGGGGCGTTAGTCACTAAGTTATTTGCAATCCTTACATGATGTGCACCATCTACATATATACCCGCAGCCCAGCTTCTTTTAGAATCATATGCAGGATTGCTTAGCGTGCTCATATTTTCTATAAGATTGTTCTCAATAAACCCATAACGAGCCGCATCATATTCGCCAGGGAATATTTTTCCATCTATTACTTGCGGTGGTGCTGTGCCCTCCCCACCAATGGCATCAACCGCAATATTATTTATATCGTGCACATAGTTGCCTTTTATTTCCCAATTTCTGACATTACCATTAACTACAATACTTTCACTAGAGCCTGTCCGCATTGCATAAACTTCATTTCCTTCAATAATAAGATGCTGGATTCCAGATGAATTAGCTAAACCACGACCATAAGCAGCAATTCCATGCGCATCATTCAATCCATCAAAATTATGGATTTTATTGTTCAGGATTGCGATGTCAAAACTATTTTGGCTATCGACCAAAACACCACTCAACTCTGTGGCTTGATGGCCATGCAGCTCTAATCCATCAATCATGATTTGGTGTATCCCATCGCCAATTTGTATGAAAGCGCCATTCCCTGAACTTTGTAATACGATGCCCGGGACACCTTGTAATTTCGTTTTAGATCTTGTAATCAATAGTGGTAAATCCGAAGGTGATTGTGCCACCTGAATAACACAATAATTCCCTATGCCCACGACTGAATCACAAGATGCAATACCATCAGATAAAGAACTGCCCGCTATTACATTAGCCACCACTGAAAAGTTACTCATCCAACTTCGTCCTGGGCGTTGCGCATCTGTCAGTGTGCCATCCGTTCCCCAATCAACCGCTTGCGCAATATTGATATTGGCTAAAACTAAGCTTAAAATAAATATAATTTTACGCATGCATAATTTCCTTATTTTTTATGTTCCCGCTTGGGTCCTATTTGATGTTTATCTTTCCATTCATCATAAGGCATGCCATACACCGCTTCTCGCGCTTCGGCATAATCCATTGATAGCCCTTTATCTTCTGCTGCTGCTAACATCCATTTAGACAAACAATTACGGCAAAAGCCTGCTAATTCCATAATATCAATGTTTTGTACGTCTGTACGCGTTCGTAAATGGCTCACTAAACGCCGAAAGGCTGCCGCTTCGAGTTCCAGTTTTGTTTGCGGATCTAGGTCTGCTAACTTCATATTCTTCCTCAATGTGTTGGATAGGTAAATTTAGCTTGGTATTCAATAATGAGTTTTACTGAAAGTTTACAGAAGAAGCCTTTAGTTCTGTGGGCAATGAAAATGCGATATTTTCCGGTTCACCATGATAATCAACCACCTCATTCACTCCAAGTTTTTGCAGACGAACAATAACTTCTGCCACAAGTACTTCTGGCGCTGATGCCCCTGCAGTAACACCCACATTTTGTATCCCTTCTAACCAACTTGGATCGATCATTTGAGCATTATCAATTAAATAAGCGGCGGTATTTAATTTTTCTGACAACTCACGTAACCGATTTGAATTAGAACTATTTTTTGAGCCAACAACGAACACTAACTCACAATGCTCAGCCAATATTTTAACGGCATCTTGGCGATTTTGTGTCGCATAGCAAATATCATCTTTCCGTGGGCCGATAATCATAGGGAACCGTTGTTTTAAGGCTGCAATAACAGATAGGGTATCGTCAACTGACAATGTGGTTTGGGTAACAAATGCCAAGTTATCGGCTTGGTTTACCTGTAAATCCATTACATCTTCAGCCGTTTCAACCAGATACATTTTACTTGTTTTGGCTTGGTACTGTCCCATTGTGCCTTCTACTTCAGGGTGGCCTGCATGACCAATTAAAATACATTCCCTATCTGCTTTTTCATGCTTAGCCACTTCTAAATGTACTTTTGTCACCAAAGGACAGGTTGCATCAAACACCTTTAACCCACGTAATTTCCCTTGTGCTTGAACTGCTTTTGACACACCATGTGCACTAAAAATAACGGTACTGTTATCAGGTACTTCAGCTAATTCATCAACAAATACAGCGCCTTTATCTCGTAGGCCGTCAACAACATATTTATTGTGTACAACTTCATGGCGCACATAGATCGGTGCACCAAATAATTCTAAAGAACGATCTACAATTTCAATCGCACGATCAACACCAGCACAAAAACCACGTGGATTGGCTAATAATAATTTCATTCGAGCTCTCTTAGATAACTGCTTTAGGATACGAACCTAAGACACGACACATAGCAGATTGTTGATCTAATTGTGCCAATGCCGATGCAACTGTTGGATCATCGCGATGCCCGTCAATATCAATGAAAAATACATATTCCCACATCCCTGTACGCGCTGGGCGAGATTCAATCCGACTCATGCTGATCTCATTTTCGGCTAGGGGCTTGAGCAGCATTTGTAATGCGCCAGATTCATTCTTTGTGGATACCAGTAAAGCTGTTTTATCCTCGCCAGAGGGCGGCACCGCTTGATGGCCTATCACTAGGAATCGGGTGGTATTATCGGCTTCATCTTCAATATGTTTTGCCAATACAGATAAATTATAAATCTCAGCAGCACGCTCACCCGCAATCGCAGCACTATTTGGTGTTTCAGACACCTTTCTTGCAGCTTCAGAATTACTACTCACTGCGATTTGCTCACACTGTGGCATTTCCTTTTGTAACCAATGACGACATTGGGCCAAAGCTTGTGGGTGTGCATATATTGTTGTGATGTCTTTGCTTTGCGTTTCTTTGCTCAATAAATAATGGTGGATCCGTAGACTAACTTCACCATTAATTTTTAAGGGTGATTCAATAAAGCGATCCAAGGTATGCGACACAACGCCTTCTGTTGAGTTTTCAACAGGAACCACGCCATAGTGACACGCGCCCGTTTCAACTGCGTGGAATACATCTGCAATGCTCGCATAGGAGTTCAATATCACTGAGCCACCAAACTGTTTTAAGCTCGCCGTTTGTGTAAAAGAACCCTCAGGCCCCAAGTAAGCGACTTCAATCGGTTTTTCCGCGGCCAAACAAGCCGACATGATTTCGCGAAAGAGTCTCGCCATTTCATCATCAGGCAATTCACCTGTATTGCGTGATATCACTTCTCGTAACACGCTAGCCTCTCGTGCTGGTCGATAAAAATCAGATTCTTTATCTCCAGACGCTATTTTCACTTTGGCCACTTCTAATGCCAATGCCGCACGCTCACTGATTAACTGTTGGATCTGTTTATCCAAACTATCAATTTGGTCTCGCACCGTATCTAAGGAAGTTTTATGTTCCATATAATTAATGCCAATTCGCTAACAACTGCCAATCGCTCAACGCTTTATTCATCATCGCCAGTAACTTCTTCAGTCGTTGATTCATCAGACACGATGCCATCTTCATCCATTTCATCGTCGTCCTCTTCTTCAAGCACGCGTTCAAGCCCAACTAATTTTTCTTTCTTCGTTAAATTAATCAGTTTCACACCTTGGGTATTACGGCCCACTTGCGATACATCTCTAACTGGCGTACGCACTAAAGTGCCGCCATCGGTAATCAACATGATTTGGTTTTCTTCGAGTACTTGTACTGCACCGACCACATGACCATTACGTTCTGACGTTTTAATCGAGATAATGCCTTGGCCACCTCGCCCTTGTACACGATATTCTTCGAGTGTTGTGCGTTTACCAAAGCCAAACTCTGTCGCAGTTAGAATGGCGCCATCTTCTTCACCCGCAATAATCAATGAAATCACTTCATCGCCTTCTACCAAACGAATACCCCGCACACCACGAGATACACGGCCCATCGAACGTACATCTGTTTCAGAGAAACGAATCACTTTACCCGTTGAGCTAAACAGCATAATGTCCGCTTTGCCATCCGTCACTGCAACACCGACCAATTGATCGTCTTCTTTCAAATCTAATGCAATAATCCCGTTCGCTCGTGGACGAGAATAATCCACCAATGGTGTTTTCTTCACCGTACCCGATGCCGTTGCCATAAAGATATAATGGTCGCCATCAAAATCACGCACGGGCATCACAGCAGTGATTGTCTCGCCGTCATCTAATGGCAGTAAATTAACAATTGGCTTACCTCGTGCTGCGCGGCCACCTTGTGGTAATTCATAGACCTTCTTCCAATACACTTGGCCTTGGCTTGAGAAACATAATAAAGTGTCATGCGTATTGGCGATAAATAAATGCTCGATGAAATCTTCATCTTTCATATTGGTCGCAGACTTACCCTTACCACCACGACGTTGGGCACGATAAGTATCTAACTGCTGCGTTTTCGCATAGCCCGCATGCGATAAGGTCACCACCATTTCTTCTTCAGCAATAAGATCTTCTAGCGTTAAATCAACATGGGAGTCTAATATTTCAGTACGACGTTCATCACCATATTCTTCTTTGATCGCGACTAATTCTTCACGAATCACCGCCATCAAATTATCTGGGTCACCTAATATCGCCAACAATTCGCCAATCGCTTCTAATACTTCACGATATTCATCTAGGATTTTATCTTGCTCTAAGCCGGTTAGGCGATGCAAGCGCATTTCTAAAATAGCTTGCGCTTGAACACTTGAAAGGTAATAACTTCCCTCGATGAGGCCACGACCTTCTTCCAGATCTTCTGGGCGAGACGCTTCTGCCCCAGCGGCCCCCAGCATTTCAATGATCATGCCCGATTCCCAACCTTTCGCAAGCAAACCTTCTTTCGCTTCTGCTGGATTCGCGGATGCTTTGATCAAATCAATTACTTCATCAATATTCGCTAACGCCGTCGCTAATCCTTCTAAGATATGGGCACGATCGCGCGCTTTGCGTAACTCATAAATACAACGGCGTGTCACCACTTCACGACGATGACGAATAAAGGCTTCTAAAATATCCTTCAAACCCAGTAAACGCGGCTGGCCATCCACCACTGCCACCATGTTGATCCCAAATACGGTTTGCATTTGTGTTTGTTTATATAGATTGTTTAACACAACCTCAGGTACTTCGCCCCGCTTCAGTTCAACCACCATCCGCATGCCATCTTTATCAGATTCATCGCGTAGGCCGGAAATACCTTCTATTTTTTTGTCTTTAACTAACTCCGCAATCTTCTCGAGCAACCGCGCCTTATTTACCTGATAAGGCAATTCGACCACAACAATACTCTGACGACCCGTTGATTCATTCGTCTCAATTTCTGCTCGTGAGCGCATATGCACACGGCCACGACCCGTACGGTAGGCTTCTGCCATGCCATGCGCGCCATTGATAAGTGCTGCCGTTGGAAAATCAGGCCCAGGCACATAGGCCATTAAATCATTAGTATCCAGGCTCGCATCATCAATCAAAGCCACGCAGGCATTTAAAATTTCAGTTAAGTTATGTGGTGGAATATTAGTCGCCATTCCCACGGCGATACCCGATGAACCATTGACTAATAAGGCAGGAAACTTAGTGGGTAATACAGATGGCTCATACTCTGATTCATCATAGTTAGGGGTGAAATCAACAGTTTCTTTATCTAAATCGGCCAACATCTCATGCGCGATTTTTGCCATCCGCACTTCGGTATATCGCATTGCCGCAGGTGGGTCACCATCCACCGAGCCAAAGTTACCTTGGCCATCAACCAACATATAACGCATCGAAAATGGCTGCGCCATCCGTACCATTGTGTCATAAACGGCTGTATCACCATGTGGATGATATTTACCAATCACATCACCGACAATACGCGCCGATTTTTTATATGAACTATTCCAGTTATTACTCAGCTCACGCATCGCATAAAGCACGCGGCGATGCACGGGTTTCAAACCATCTCGGACATCCGGTAAAGCACGCCCCACAATCACACTCATCGCGTAATCCAAATAGGATTGCTTCATTTCCTCTTCAATACTGATGGAATCTACTGTCTCTAAAGGAATATCTTCACTCATGTATTTTGTCTCTATCTGGCAGCAAAATAAGTGCTGTTCTTAGGCGTTAAATTAAAGACCTAATCTTAACACGCTAAGCCTGTTTTTGCACTCTTTTGTCCCTGCCCCCTTTCTCCCACCTTTAGTTTTGAAAATAATCGCTTAAATTGACCTCTAAGGCGATTAAAGTTTTCAGTAAGGCTTGTCGCCAGCCTATTACGACCGCTGGCGGGGTTAAAACCAACACATCTGACGACACCCGTAACCCAAATTCGAATAAGGTGTCATTCTCTGCCAAGGATGAGGTTAAAAAGAATTGCATTTCTAGCACTGCTGCAGGTGAAAAATTAGGTCTCGCTTCACCATAAAATGCCGTTACTGCCGTTTCTAAAATGAAGTCTGTCGGAATGCGTTCATCCGTTACAACCTGACTAAACAAGCCACTTTTGTCTAACCAACTTTGTAACTGCTGCGTCAACATCTGTTGGGGATTGTTAATGAATTGGTGATCCGTTTGCGATTGATAACCTTGATCGCCTATTCGGAACAAAATTGTTTCACCTCTAAATTTTGATGTAACCCGTAATGGCCGCAATGCAAGTGTGGGTAGGTTTTCAGCGTTACTCTCCGCCACCTCGCCTCTCTCCACTTCCAATATATAATAATGTGGTGTGACTGGCGCATCCTCTGCTCGCCAACTCACACACCCCATCAATCCAATGGTTATTGATCCAATCAAAATAAACTGTAAAGCCCGCACCACTTCCTCCTACGCTATATAATCACCATTATGACATCAAAAAATGCAAAACAGCTGCGGCATCAACAACGAATGCAAAAGCAAAAAGAATTGGTTGATAACCACATTGCGGAAGCCAGTATAGATAAAGGGCTATTACTCGTTAATACCGGCAATGGTAAAGGGAAAAGTTCTTCTGGCTTTGGTATGGTCGCACGTGCCTTAGGCCATAATATGCGCGTTGCTGTTGTTCAATTCATCAAGGGTAGCATCCCTACCGGCGAAGAGAATTTCTTCCGACGATTTCCCGATGAAGTACAGTATTATGTCGTCGGAGATGGGTTTACTTGGGATACCCAAGATCGGTCGCAAGATATTGCTTCGGCAGAAGCTGGCTGGGAAATTTGCCAGCAATTACTGCAAGATAAAACCCTTGATCTAATTTTATTAGATGAAATCAATATTGTGCTTAAAATGCGCTATTTAGAAACAGAAATAATATTAGCTGATATTCGCAACCGCCCACAGATGCAACACGTTATTATGACGGGTCGAGGTGCGCCACAAGCGGTTATTGATGCGGCCGATACTGTAAGCAAAATTGAGGATGTAAAACACGCATATCGAGCTGGAATTAAGGCCCAGCGTGGGATTGAGTTATAACGCGTCGGATTCTATAAAAGTTACCCACAAAACCTGTGGATAACTTTGTGGTTAACTTTGTTATTTGGGAGTTACCGCTAGTAAAATAAAGCATCAAACCCGAATTGGTTAAAAATTAACCATAAAATAATCACGTTTAAAATCAATTAGTTGCAAATCATTTTATAGGAAACAAGGACTTATAGGAGCTTTGTAATCATTTTATTATGACTCTGCGCTAAATCAGTGCATAACTGTTATTTAGAAGCAACTGGTTAATGCCCAATAAAAATGCGGTTTAAGATAGAATTGGGTTTAAAAATAACATAAATTCACCTTGAAACAAGGCTATTCGAAAGTTGCTTTAACAACCACTTTCAAGGGCTGGCAAGAAAGCGTTAATTCGTCGTTCTCTAACCCCACGGTAACATGCCCGCCCTCACTCAATTTCCCAAATAAGAGCTCCTCTGCTAATGGGTGTTTGATTTTATCTTGCACCAACCTCGTCATTGGCCGCGCCCCCATTTGCACATCATAACCATGCTTCGCTAACCATCTACGCGCTTCGGCATCCACTTCCAACGTGACCTGTTTATCTTGCAATAATAATTCTAATTCCAAGACGGCTTTATCGGCCACCCGCAAAATAGCGTCATCCGATAATGATTTAAACTGGATAATACTGTCTAAACGATTGCGGAATTCAGGGCTGAAAGCACGCTTAATCGCTTCTAGGCCCTCGGTGCTGTGGTTTTGTTCTGTAAAGCCCATTGATGTGCGCGCCATATCTTGTGCACCTGCATTACTGGTCATCACTAAAATAATATTGCGAAAATCAGCCTTGCGACCATTATTATCAGTTAATGTACCGTGGTCCATCACCTGCAACAATAAATTAAATACATCTGGATGGGCTTTTTCAATTTCATCTAATAACAATACGGCATGAGGTTGTTTCGTTACGGCTTCAGTCAGCAAACCACCTTGGTCATAACCCACATAGCCTGGTGGTGCGCCAATTAAACGAGATACGGTATGTGCTTCCATATATTCAGACATATCGAAGCGAATTAATTCAACGCCCAAATTAAAGGCTAATTGGCGTGTTACCTCCGTTTTCCCTACACCCGTTGGACCTGCAAACAAAAATGCACCCACTGGCCGCTCAGGGCTGCCTAAGCCCGCACGTGCTTGCTTAATCGCTGCACTCAATGCACCGATCGCTTCGTCTTGCCCAAAAATAACGTGTTTCAAATTGCTTTCTAAACTGCGTAAATTAGTTTTGTCGGAATTGGAAACATGCTTAGCTGGGATCCGTGCGATCTTCGCCACTATTTTTTGTACTTCGATTTCACCAATTTCAGCCACACGTTCAGCTTCGGGTAATAATTGTTGTGCCGCACCGGCTTCATCTAATACATCAATTGCCTTATCAGGCAAAAACCGGTCATTTATATGGCGGCTTGATAATTCAGCGGCTTGTATTATCGCATCATCAGAATAAGTGACTTGGTGATGTGTTTCTAAATTCGGTTTTAAACCCCGCAAAATTTGTATGGTTTCCGGAACCGACGGCTCAGGCACGTCTATTTTCTGGAAGCGACGGGTTAACGCCCGATCATGTTCAAAAATACCGCGATATTCTTGATAAGTTGTTGACCCCATACACTTTAAACTACCATTGGCTAACATGGGTTTTAATAAATTAGAGGCATCCATTGCGCTACTGCCCGCCGAACCCGCACCAATTAAAGTATGAATTTCATCAATAAATAATACCGCATGATCAATTTCTTGTAGTTCACGCAATAAACCTTTCAAACGCTTCTCGAATTCGCCACGATATTTAGTACCTGCAATTAATGCACCCATATCTAAAGAGTAAATTGTTGTTTCAGATAATATTTCAGGCACATCACCTTCAACAATTCGTTTGGCCAAACCTTCTGCCAAAGCCGTCTTACCTACCCCTGCCTCCCCTACATATAAGGGATTATTTTTCCGCCGCCGACACAAAACTTGTAATGTTCGTTCAATTTCATCAGCGCGGCCAATCAAGGGGTCAATTTTTCCTGCTTCAGCAAGTATATTCAAGTTAACCGTATATTTCTCAAGCGCTGTTTCTGGTGTGGGTTCACCGACATTATCGCCGTCTATTTCAATTCGAATTTGCGCAATATCATCATCTGCCACTGAATGGCTAATTGCATTCACCACATCAAGCCGCGT
Source organism: uncultured Piscirickettsiaceae bacterium (assembly GCA_964598235.1). Lineage (GTDB taxonomy): Bacteria > Pseudomonadota > Gammaproteobacteria > Nitrosococcales > Methylophagaceae > UBA652. Next base: position 28,644 of record CAZRAY010000013.1, on the reverse strand, counting down.
CACATCTTGCTTATTGAGCAAAAAAACTGCCTGAGATTGTTGTTCTGAAAACAACGCTACTAATACATTGGCACCCGTCACCTCACTACCACCTGATGATTGCACATGCATCACTGCACGCTGTAATACGCGTTGAAATGCCAAGCTTGGTTGCGTTTCTCGATCATCCTGCTCATTCAATGTTGGCATTGAATCTGCTATGTAATCGCTCAATTCTTGTCGTAAATTATTGATATTAATATCACAGGCTTTTAATACTGCAACAGCATGCGCATTATCCAACAACGCCAATAATAAATGCTCTAAGGTCAAAAATTCATGCAATCGTTTGCGTGCATAGCTAAATGCTTGACTGAGTGCGAGCTCTAAGGCTTCTTCTAACATCGGCTTAAATCTCTTCTAAAGTACACTGCAAAGGGTGGCCATGTTGCTGCGCATAGCTGTTCGCCTGCTCTACTTTCGATTCGGCCACTTCAAAACTATAAATACCACAACGCGCGCGCCCTTCTGTGTGCACCTGCATCATCGTTTGTGTCGCTATACCATCAGCCATGCTGAATAAGTTTTTCAATACATCGATCACAAAATCCATCGGCGTATAATCATCATTCAACATCAATACTTGATATTTTGAAGGTTCTGTTAACGCAGGCTTCGTAGGCGCAGTTGATATCTCGCCTTCATGCGTCGAATCCTCTTCATATTCATTACTCATGGTAGTCGCTTAGCTCGCTTTAACCGTCGCGTCTAATTGTGTTTTCAATGCACCACTTTCATACATCTCCATCACAATATCACAACCACCTACCAATTCGCCTTCAATAAATAGCTGTGGGAACGTTGGCCAATCAGCATATCGGGGTAGATTCGCCCGCACTTCTGGCTCGGCTAAGACATCAACGCTAATATATGGCACATCACATGCGGTTAATGCTTGTGATGTACGGCTAGAAAACCCACATTGTGGGAAATCAGGCGAGCCTTTCATAAATAAGACAACCGAATTGCCCTCGATAACGTCTTTAAGTTGTTCCATGATATCCATGTATATACCTTTTTAAATAAATTTAAGTGTTAAGAGATGGGTTTAAATATGGTGTTGAATTGAGAAAATTCAAGTATTAATGCCTAGCAGCCCTAAGACGCCTTCCAAGCCAGAATAGTTCAATGTAGTGGCCGCTTTAGCTTGCACTGTAGGCTTGGCATGATACGCAATACTCAACCCTGCCACACCCATCATCAACAAATCATTTGCGCCATCACCCATTGCAATCGTTTGCTTGGGTGAAATAGCCAACTCTTTGCAGCGTGTCAATAAGAAATCAGCCTTTGCTTGTGCACCACAAATATCGCCCACAACTTCGCCCGTCAATTTACCATTCGCTTCGCTCAGCACATTGGCCTGGCAATAATCCAAGCCCAAGCGCTGTTGCAAACGTTCTGTGAAAAAAGTAAAGCCACCTGACACTAATGCCGTTTTAATACCTTGTTTTTTTAGGCCCGCCAGCATCGCTTCTGCACCTGGGTTGAGCTGCAAGCGCTGCTCATACACCTTCTCAAGCGCACTCACTTCCAACCCCTTCAATAATGCGACACGTTTCCGGAGAGAAGTTTCAAAATCAATCTCCCCACGCATCGCTGATTCAGTGATAGCCGACACTTCAGGTTTCAACTGCAAAAAGTCAGCAATTTCATCCACACACTCAATATTGATCAGAGTGGAATCCATGTCCATCACTAATAAGCGCGCTTCTGGCGGCTCAAAGCCAACAGGTAACACGTTAATATCAAAGGCGCTGTCTTGCCGCCACCGTGCTAATAGTTCAATACTGGGCAATTGCCCAATTTCAACACATGAAAAATTAGCTTGCCATTGCAATATGCCAGATGCCTGTTCAGCAACTGATTCTGCGGCCGCTAATGTTAGCTGCGCGCCTTGTAAAATAAGCTGCGGCATTTAGAAATTAGGTTTCACAGGTGCCGTATTATAGCGCTCAACACTTTCTGTTAGTTCTGCTTTGGCTTCAACCACACCGCCCCAACCTTCTAACTTCACCCATTTATTTGGCTCAAGATCTTTATAATGTTCAAAGAAATGGGCCAATTTCGCCAATAAACGCGGTGATACATCTTTCACGTCTTGAATATCGTCATACATTTTATCTAACGGCACCGCGAGGATCTTCGCATCACCACCCGATTCATCCGTCATATTCAATACACCGACAGGGCGACATTTAATTACCGACCCACTCAATAGTGCATAAGGACTAATCACTAACACATCAGCAGGATCACCGTCTTCAGACAAGGTATGTGGTACATAACCATAATCACATGGGTAAAACATCGCCGTATTCATAAAGCGATCAACGAATAACGCACCTGTTTCCTTATCTACTTCATATTTAACAGGGTCCGAATGTGCAGGGATCTCAATAATCACATTCATACTTTCAGGTAAGTTATCGCCAGAGCTGACACGATCAAGATTCATAGTAAATTCGCCTTAAAATTAAAGCGCATCATTATACGCCCAATCTACTTGAGCACCTAACTATTCCACTTACTTACTCAACCAAAGTGCTCATCAAATCGATCATGAATTCAACATCCTCTTGCTCAAGCGCTTCCCATGATTTAATACCTAAACTTTCTAAAACACCTTGCCCTTTTTCATCTTTATCCATCGCAAGTAATGCTTGTAATAAATCTTCTTTTCTAGCCGCTAGTGCCGGCCCCACTAATAAGGCATGCTGGATAATTTGAATTTGGCTCGTTACCAACGGTCGCATTTGATCACGGACCATATTCGATAATTCGTGATATGCCTCTTCCAAGAAGAAACCAACATCGGCAGTGCCCCGCATAAGTTGCTTCGCAACTAAAACATAACTATCACTCTGGCTGATTTCAATATTGCTCGCATCTAAATCTGCAGGCTCTAACATGATCATCCCCATCATATGCACATCAGGATCATCGGTTGAGGCCACCTTAATGCCGGGAGCCAGATCTTCAACTGATTGAACATCACTCTCCACACTCACTAGCACCATTGCTTCATCCACCTTGCCCGTGGGTCTCGCTAAGGCAGTAAACCCTTTTTCTCGTACCAACATTGCGGCATCGTAAGGGTTTGCATAAATCAAATCAACCTTATCTAATTTAATCGCTTGGTGTTGCTGATCAAAACTATCATAGAGTTCAAAATGAATCGCTTCTGATAATTGGCGCTGCATCCATGTGTTAAATATTTGCCATCCTGCAATTTGTGATGGGCCAAAATCTGGGCTTACTGTAAATTGAAAAGTCATTTTTTTCCTAGAACATCGTTGGGTAAAGTGCAATGCATTCTTCTACTTTTTTGCGTGAAGGTTTGCGCCTAACTGATGTGTAGCCTCTTACCTCACCCTTTCTAATATTGGCAATAACCGTTGCATATACCCAGTAATAAGCGCCATCTTTACGCAAATTCTTAACGTATCCTTGCCAGCGTGCCCCTGCTTTTACTGTATCCCACAAATCCTTAAATGCCGCGGGTGGCATATCTGGATGCCGTAAAATATAATGTGGCTGGCCCACTAACTCCTCTTCTCTAAAACCTGACATGTCAACAAATGATTGGTTAACGTGGGTGATAACACCTTCTGGGTCCGTTGAAGAAACAATTAACCGCCCTTCTGGATAAGGCACTTCAATATCACTCACTAATATTTTTCGCTCTGTACCATCATGGTATCCTAATGTACTTTCAACATAATCCCCTAAAATACCTTCTGATGTCATATCTTGCATATTTAAATATCCCTATTCTTTAAAAGATTGCTCATCATCAATTGTGCAATAAAAGGCACTTTTAATTATTGATCTGGATCAAGTGACAGTAATAATGCCTCTACTAACATAACTAAATCATTACGATTTCGTGCATCAACTTCAAAAACAGGAATAGACTTAATTATATCTCCCAGCACCTCATGGTAATCATCAATGCTTGGTGAAGGTTGTACATCTGTTTGTGTCACCCCCACCACCACTTTTGTTTTACCAATAAATTCACCAAATGCCTTTAGAAAAAACCGTAAATCTTCGAAAGGGTTAGGCTGTGTATTGCTGACTAATAATATTAATCCCAAGCCCCCTTGAGATAAAATATCCCACATAAAATCAAATCGTTCTTGACCTGGAGTGCCGTAGAGATGGACGCGTTCCTCATCGCTTATCCTTAATAGGCCGTAATCCATTGCCACCGTTGTATTCATTTTTATCGTCTGGGTTTCATCACTTGCTTTTTCGTCAGTATCAACCACGTCAATATCACTTAAAGTCTTTACTGCTGTACTTTTGCCCGCACCTACTGGCCCTGAAATAATGATTTTATAATTCTTCACGCTGTGCTTAACCCTTAAGATGTTTTAAAATTCGAGAGAATAAACCGCCTAATTTAGGTGTATTCTGTATTGGCATGTCTGTATCTGGCGGTCCATCATTATCGTTCTCTTCCGTATGGTAGCTTAAGCCGATTGCTTTGGTGGCAGTGTAAAAACCAAACACATCCTGCCGAGGCACCTCTAATATCTTTGCCGTATTGATCAAAGATGTCGGTCGTTTAATCCATAATGCAGCCACCCGAGCCGCATGTGGAAATTCTCGTAATCGCGTCATATTTGGCCAACGTATTAACGCCACGGGTTTGGTCAAATCAGTTCCTACTGCCACACGACCCCGTGCCGCCCATGTTGCGGTGTCCCATAAAAGCTCTTTCACCGCATATTGCTCACCTTCAATATCATCCCATGATGTATCTAGGGTTGTTAATTCCACCGACTTTTCATATAAAGGTAAACTAGCAAGTGCCTGTAGCTTTGAACCTCCAATATTAACTTTGATTGATTTTTTATTGGGACTATAAACAAAGATTGCCTGGCCAACGATCAACGTCACTAATTTCGCACCATTTTCTTGCTGACTGTCAGTTTTCGATATGTTAGCTAAATGTCCATATAAAAACTTATCAGGATCATAATAAGCCTTCTCACTCAGCGTTGAACCCTCGAAAGAAAAATCTTCGTTTATATCGGTATGGGGGAGGTTAGCTTTACTGCCTGATAACGCTATCGTTGTTTCGACTGCTTCCTGCGCAATTTCTGCCAACGCGGCCGCAATTTCTGCTTCTGCTGCTGCATCTTCTGCCGCCTCTATTGCCGCAACGGCCATAATTGCTGACTCTGCTGCGCCTACCGCTTCTTCCTCTTCAGACACTGTTGCTTCTGTTACAGCAGTTACGGCGGTTACGGCAATTGTTGCTGCAGCAGCTTGTGTGGCAGTCGCTTTTTTCATTGCTGCTTCCGCTTTTTCTATTGCGACCGCTATTCGTTTTTCTGATTTTCCTCGTCCGAGAGTCGAAGCATTTTCTGATTTTGCATTAGGCAAATCACTTTGCGAGGTTGCAGCCACCAATTGTGCTTTGATTTCACTAAGCTCATATGGCTTTTTGATTAAAAAAGGATGTTCCAAGTGTGGGCATTGACTGAAAGTATCGTCAAAAGATAGAAAAATAGCGGGTATATTCGGATTTTCCGCTGTAAATTCGAGCATCCGCGCACGATCTTTATAGTTATCAAGATCAGCAATCAATACATCGGCACCTTCCGAAACAATTTCATAGGCACCATCACATTCTAAACGGAAAAAAGATTTTAACTTATCTTCTCTCCATCCACTCAATGCTATCGTCAGTATTTTAGTCGTTTTTTCACTCATTCTGTACGAGAATACCCACCCAATTCATCTACCAAAATATAATTGCTCTTTAAATTCGTCCATAAAATCACTAACTGTTAGTGCACTTTTCTTGATATTACAAAAAGTATTTCTAACTCAAAAATACAGCACTATTTTTAATCTACTTTCCCATACCCATTAGGAGGAGCAATTTAAATAATCTCTCTCTAATAAATTTATAGAGAGTGAGTAGAAAAAATTAAAGCACTTTCGCAATCTCTTCTGCCGCACGTTTGATATCCAAGAAAATCAACCCAAGTTTTGCTGTGGGTTTTGCAATAACAGTAACAACGGCTTCATTTCCTGCATGTATCATTAAAACATAGCCATGTTCACCTTTAATCAATACCTGTTCCAATGTGCCACGTCCTAATTCCATGGCAGTACGATCACCTAATGACAACATTGCGGCACTCATGGCACCCACACGATCTTCATCCATATCCGCGGGTAATTTTGCTGCCATCATTAAGCCATCGGTCGACACAACACCTGACGCTTCAATATCAGCCGAACTACCATTTAATTCACCTAAAAGTGAGTCTAATACATCTGCACGCATAACTTTTCTCCATAATTTAAATAATTAACCATATCGCACATACAACGCCCATATCAACGACAATAAATCTGGTCGATTCAAGGTGGGCGTATCTTTTATTACCAATACAAATCTATGTGCACCGATCCATAAAGGCCAAAAACCAATAAAACTATTGCCGGCAGCATCAATAATGCCCCAAGCACTTTTGTCAATTGACAGTGTTTCTCTTAATAGAGGCTCATGTCGTTCATACATTAAGAACACATCGGCACTTAATGCCGATAATCGTTCTGCTTCCTCAAAAGGAAAGCCAGCGCTGGCCAGAAAAAAGCCCTCGGCATCTGCTAACAAAGCATGGCCTGTGCCTGATAATGGTGCCAAAAGATCTGGCAATATATCTTCCAGCGGGCTATCCGTTAAGTGCATCGCTGTCTCTAGGCCTTGTAACCAACCAAGAGATTGTGCACGGTGTACAATTTTTATTGCAACCGCTTCGTCATCAATTCCCGTCCAGCGTTGTAGCTGTTCGATCGTTAACAACGGACTGCTGCTTTCCTTCAATAGTGCCTGCATCAAAGCGCGTGTAGGTCCAGCATGTTGATGTGCTACACAAAAATAAGCGCCCGCCGACGTTGGCATAATATAATGTTCATTAATGAGTTGATAATTCTGCATATAATTATTTTACTAATGGTAACCCTGTGTTGAAGCCTTTTGCCAATATTGCTTTTTCGGGTAGCCGTAGTCCAGATAAATCCTTTGCCGCCACTGCCGTTAATAAGCTTAAATAATCTTGTTCTAACAATGTGTTTTTTGCTGAGGCTAATCCTGCCTCCATTTCGACTGGATTATTCATTTGTACCGCAGAGAAAAGGTCTAATACTGCACTATAAACACCTTCCGAATCATTTTGCTTTGCATACAATGCAATGCGTCGAAAATGATTTTCTAAACTCAGTGGGTCACGTGCAACCTCGCGATCATAATAAGACAGCATTTTTGATCGTGCCGTCTCTGACAAATAAATTAAATCACGATCATTTTCTATAATCAATGACGAAAAAGCGGGCTCAAACCGCTTCATTTTTATCTGTTCTGGTATCATGCTTTCTAAACCGACATCTACTAATGATAAGTTATTCAAGCGGTCACCATTATTTCCGACCCTAATGTCGCTAACGTTTTAAACTCTAAAATATCCTCTCTGCTAACCGCGATAAATTGGTCCATACCTAATTCTTTTAAGATATGCTTCGCCCTGTCTTCTCCAGAATTCATACCTAGTAAATGTTGTTGGATTTCATTTGCCATACTGGCTAATTCAGGGGCTACTAAAAAACTATGGTAAATCGTACCATCTTCAGTTTGATCGAGTGTTTGTAAACCACGCTTGGTTAATTCCGTTAACCCATCATAAAAATCTTTGTACACCAAGGCAAATTTTGCTTCTCCCCGGTAAATACTCTTCACCACTGCCATCCAACTCGCCTTTGATGATATCGTTTTAGGCCGAATATTGTTATCAAATAAATATTGCACTCCGACACGCGTTACCATCATTGAATTGACACTCACGACATCATCACCATTAAAATCACTTACTTGAGGGGTTTCTATACTTTCATTCGCAATAAAAACGATTTCATCAAACAAGTTAGATGAGCGTACTACTGGAATATATCCATGCTCTTCAATTAAACGTAAAGAATCTTGCGGGTTTGCATAGATCAACCCACCCTCTGTGAGTTGTTGGTGAAATTCACCAAAGTCTAAACATTGATGAAATTTCACTGCCGCCGTAATATTTTTACTCAAAAATTGTGCTAGGTGAAACCATTTATCAGGATTGCTCGCTGTATCATGGGGGCAAACCATCAACTTAATATTATCCATCCTCTTTATAATCCCTCGCTTTATTAATAAAGACTATAAATCCTCTGCTCCCCTAAGAAAAGCAAACAAATTCACGACCCGTAGAACTTACCACAATTTATTTTATTGTGCTTAAGACAAACACTAAAAAACAATGACATTAGTACTTTTACACTAAAGCATGCAACCTTAATGCCAATACTTTAATTGTTCGATAAAGCATTGTTTTAAAACACATCTAATTAATATGTTTTTGCCAGATCAAATATCATATACACTTTTTGTCATAAAGTGACGTGACGCGTCTGAGTGTTATAGGTATGCTCGCCACCGCTGAACCTTCCGCACCAACTATAGTGGAAAATTTTCATGCCACCGCATTATAACGTAATAATCACCTTTACAGCATGTCTTAATAAGCGTATAAACTTGGGTCGGTGCGATAATAATATCCATATCGTTATTTTCAATTTTTCAACATCAATAAAGGTATCACTTCATGTCATCATCATACATTCCTATCCTATTGGGTGTCTTCGGTCTTATTTGTGCATTTCTAGTTTATTTGAAAATGAAGGCCTCTCCTGCTGGGGAAGGCAAGGTCACTGAAATTGGTGATGAAATTCATTTGGGTGCAATGGTGTTTATGAAGGCTGAATACAGTCGCCTCGCAATTTTCTGTTTGATCTGTATTATTGCGCTTGGGCTGTCTGATCTAGGCTGGAATACTGCAATGGCGTTTTTGCTGGGTGCAGTTTGTTCAGGTACCGCAGGTTATATTGGCATGTATGCGGCAACTAAAGCCAATGTTCGTACTGCTACTGCTGCCCAAGACCAAGGTGCCGCAGCGGCATTAACTGTCGCTTTTTTTGGTGGATCAGTGATGGGGCTCACCGTCGCTTCAATGGGATTATTAGGCTTAGGGATTCTATATTTGATCTTTGGTGGTGACCCACACACGGCACATGTTATTCATGGCTTTGGCATGGGGGCATCATCCGTTGCACTTTTCTCTCGTGTGGGTGGGGGGATTTTTACTAAAAGTGCCGATGTTGGCGCAGATTTAGTCGGTAAAATTGAAGCGGGTATTCCTGAAGATGACCCGCGCAACCCCGGTGTAATTGCTGATAATGTAGGCGACAATGTGGGTGATGTTGCAGGTATGGGATCTGATATTTTCGAATCATACTGTGGTTCAATGATTGCGAGTATTGCTATTGCCGCCACGATGAGTGCAGCCGCAGTCGCAACATTGGCAAGTAGCCAAGAAATATTAATGTTTATGCCATTGGCATTAGCCTCCATTGGTTTGATTTGTTCTATTATTGGTATTTTTGCCGTTAAAATATTCTCGGCGAAAAGCCCAGAAGTCGCATTGCGAATCGGCACGATGGGCTCATCTGTTTTGTTTATCGCCGTATCTTATTTAATGATTACGCAAATGGGTGGAACATTTAACTTATGGATGGCCGTCGTAATTGGTGCTATAGGCGGTATTATAATTGGCTTGGTCACTGAGTATTACACAGGTGGTGCACCTGTTCGTAAATTGGCAAAAGATGGTGAAACAGGCCCTGCTACTGTACTTATCAGTGGTTTGGCACTGGGCATGGAATCTGTTGCGATTCCTGTGATAACCATCAGTGGAATAATTTTTGTTTCTAGCCATTTCGCAGGCTTATATGGTGTAGGCATTGCCGCTGTGGGTATGCTGGCAACAGTCGGTATTACGATGGCTATCGATGCGTATGGCCCTGTTGCTGATAATGCAGGCGGGATTGCTGAAATGGCAGGTATGGGCGAAGAAACGCGTGAAATTACGGATTCATTAGATGAACTGGGTAATACTACCGCAGCCATCGGTAAAGGCTTTGCCATCGGTGCCGCCGCATTAGCCGCATTGGCACTCATCAGTGCGTTTATTGAAACGATTGTATCAAAAAACCCAGATTTCGAATTACTCATTAACAATCCTATCGTATTGGTAGGGATGTTCTTGGGCGGCATGTTCCCCTTTATTGTGAGTGCGTTAACAATGCGGGCAGTTGGTGATGCCGCATTTGATATGATCCACGAAATTCGTCGTCAATTCCGAGACATTCCAGGACTATTAGAAGGAACGGCAAAACCAGATACCGCCCGCTGTGTTGATATTGCAACGAAAGCCGCACTCAATAAAATGATTTTACCAGGCACACTTGCTGTACTCGCCCCTGTTGTTGTTGGTTTTGGCTTAGGCCCAGAAGCCTTGGGTGGTATGCTTGGTGGTGCACTCATCACAGGGGTAATGATGGCGCTGATGATGGCGAACGCAGGTGGCGCTTGGGATAATGCCAAGAAATATGTCGAAAAAGGCAATCTTGGCGGTAAAGGCACGGATACCCATGCTGCTGTTGTTGTGGGTGATACTGTCGGCGATCCTTTGAAAGACACATCAGGTCCTGCAATGAATATTCTAATCAATGTAATGGCGATTGTGAGTTTGGTGATTGCACCATTGCTCGCTTAAACATCTAGCCTAATTACATTTTTAAAAGGCCACGCAAATGCAATGCGTGGCCTTTTTTTATTTGCAGGCATATCGATAACACTATATGATAATCATTATTATTTAGATTTAGATTGTAAAGGACTATGCAAACACACGCACTTTCAGCCTTATCTGTTGGGCAATCTGCCACTATTCAAGCGCTCCATGTTGATGCCTATTTTCAACATCGTTTACAAGCGCTTGGCTTCCGCATAGGACACACTCTCACGCTCCTGCGCACCGCACCATTCAATGGCCCGCTTCATCTGCGTTTAGGCAACACAGAAGTAATGTTACGTCGGAGTGATGCAAAACACATCACCGTTATTTAAATGAAGCGTATCGCCTTATTGGGAATGCCTAATTCAGGTAAGTCCACCCTATTCAATCGCATGAGCGGTGCCAGCTCAAAAATTGCTAATTGGCCAGGTGTCACCGTTGATTTGATGAGCGCCAAACTATTGCTTGCTGGCGAGATGGTTGAATTAATCGATTTGCCGGGTATCTATGACTTACATGGCTTTTCAGATGATGAACAAGTTGTTCGCCACTTTTTATCTAATAATACACTCGATCTTATTTTAATCGTCGCGAATGCAGCGCAAATAGATCGACAACTGGCGCTAGCACTACAACTGCGTGCATTAGGTTTACCTGCCGTATTGTTGCTTAATATGTCAGATGAAGCACAAAAGCTCGGTATTATTATTGATACAGATAAACTAAGCCAAGATATTGGCTATCCAACCGCCTTACTCAGTGCCAAATATGGCCAAGGCTATGGCGATGCATATCAGCTAATAGAAAAGGCACTCCAGCATAGTGAAGCAGTGCCCGTTTCCAAAATACAACTTGATTTTGCAGATAATGAGCAGATTGAATCTGATCTGCATAAAATACTACAACATAGTGTCGATCAACCCGCACAACTTTCCTACCCACTCACTGAAAAACTAGATCGTGTGTTCTTGCATCGATGGTTTGGCCTGCCTTTATTCTTTGGCATTATGTTTTTATTGTTTCAGGCCATTTACCTAATCGGTACGCCGTTGCAAGAACTCGTCGCATGGCTGCTCACTGGTTTTCGAGATAATGCACTGGTCCCTCTCTTTTCCAGCTTTCCGCCCTTACTGAATGATTTTTTATTAGATGGCGTCTTTGATGGTATCGCCACGGTCGCCTCTTTTGTACCTATCATCATTTTATTCTTCTTATTTATGGCGATTGTGGAAGACAGTGGTTATCTATCACGCGCCGCTTTCTTAATGGATGCGTTAATGACCAAGCTCGGCCTAGATGGCCGTGGGTTTGTAATGTTATTAATGGGGTTTGGCTGTAATGTGCCCGCCCTGATGGGCACACGAACTATGCGTAGCCGAGGTTTACGTTTACTCAGTATGCTGGTTATTCCTTTCTCACTTTGCTCTGCAAGGTTACAAGTATTCGTCTTCTTCACCACGGCATTATTCTCGCCACGCCATGCACCGGTTGTTTTATTTAGTCTGTATTTGATGACATTTGCCGCCGTTATTTTGACCGCTTTATTATTTAAAAGTAGATTTAATAATGACGAGAATTTTGTGCTTGAATTACCACCTTACCGCCGGCCCACTTTCCGCCAAATGCTACTCCGTGGTTGGCATGAAATTAAACACTTTTTACATCGCGCGACTAAATTCATTACTTTAGGCGTAATCGCTGTGTGGTTATTAACCCATTTACCATGGGGAGTCGAACCTGCGAGCAGCGCAAGTTGGGCAGGTTGGATTGGCGAAGTCATGTCTCCGATTTTATCGCCTGCAGGTATTAACCCAGAACTGACGATTGCACTCATTTTTGGTTTTGTCGCCAAAGAAATTGTCATTGGTGCTTTAGCCGTTATTTATGGCCTAGAAGGCACAGCGTTAATGCAAGGTATCGCCGATCAAATTGATTGGGTTCAAGCCTATAGCTTTATGTTGTTTACTCTGCTCTATACACCTTGCCTGTCCACTATTGCCACCCTGCGCGCTGAAGCAAAATCAGATTGGTTTACTCTGTTTGCATTAGCATGGCCATTGGGTTTGGCCTGGTTAGTAAGCACGATATTTTATCAATCAGCGCGTGCGTTAGGCTTCTAAATTTAGGATTTCAACTCAAATCGTTGTGTTTGCTGAGTAACTGGACACTCAAACGCCAAATAATACGCGTATAACTGCAAATCAACCGATGATTCACCCGCATTTCCGTGCAAACGATCCCCCACGATTGGATGACCAATGCTCGCAAGGTGTCGGCGTATTTGATGTTTACGCCCCGTTTCAATCGATACTTCTAAGCGACTTTGGTCTCGTTTCGGATCATAGTGTAAGACACGAAACAGACTGATGGCGCGCCGCCCATCAATTTCTATCTCAACACGACGGGTGACTTCCCCCACATCAGTGGCTAACTTGCCTTCTACCACTGCCCGATATCGCTTATCAATCTTGCGATCATGGAATAAAGCAGATAAAGCGATCGCTGCCTTTTTCTCATGTGCTACGATAATCAGACCATGGGTTGCCCGATCAAGCCGGTGCACGGCAAAACTAGTGCGTTCAGGTATAAGCGATTGTTCCGCCCACCTTGTGATCGTGCAATGATCTCCCCATTTTGATCCTTGAGATAACATACCATTAGGCTTGTTCCATACCGTATAAGCACCCAAATCAGCAACTAATTCTGCTGGTGGTGGAACCTGTTCTAGTACGGCCTTGTCATAATAGAGGTGAATAACCTGACCAATAGATAGGCTTTTCTTTGCTCGCCGCAAGCGCCGTATTTGCTGTCCATTGGTTAACCATACCGCACCTTGTTGCATGACTTTCTTGATTTTTTGTTTTGATAATCTCGTTTTATTAGCCAATATGTCTACCGCTAATAAATCAGTTTGTTTAACCTCAATATGGATTTCAAATTGAGATGGATCGTCAATCATGTCATCTTCACTAATTTTCGCGTAAAATGAACAGGATATCAGTATTTTAAAGGGGAATAAAATCTATGTTATATAATCTACTTCGAATTTTTAGCCAATCTATTTTTATTTTGTTACTAATTGCTCAACCGGCTAATGCTGAAGTCCATAAATGGACAGATGCTAATGGAAATGTGCATTACTCGCAAATCAAACCAAATGATACGAACACTGAAACAGTGGCGCCACCACCCAAGCCAGCAGTTGATCCCGACATAGCAGCAGAAAAACTTAATGAGCGCGTGGAAACAAATCGAAAAGCCGAACAAGAAAAATACATTACTGATCAAAAGGAAGAACATTTAAAGCAACAAGAAGCAGTGCAAAAACAGAATTGTCGTGCTGCCACTCAAAATCTTAAATTATATCGCTCTTATGGCCGTGTTCGTGTAAAAGAAACAGATGGTTCTTATACCCGATTATCGGAAGAAGAACGGCAACAGCGTATTAGTGATATGAAAGAAAAAGTAAAAGAGTATTGTGATACGCCTCCTGTTACCGCAGAATCAACTAGCGTTACGCCAACGGCAACCACCGATACAACAACAGAATAAATTATATCTAACGAGACAAATTCAGACCCGGGAAATACGATGCCTTACATGTATATCGAAACAAATCAATCTTGCAATGATGCTGAAAGCTTTATTAAGACGGCAAGCCAAGCCGTAGCACGCGTCAGTGGAAAACCTGAGCGTTATGTCATGGTGTCATTGAATACCGATAAAATAATGAGCATGGATGGCAGCACCGATCCTGTCGCTTTTATTGACTATCGCAGTCTTGGCCTACCAGACACAACGGCACTCTCAGATGCCTTATGTCAGCTGATAAATACACAATTCAATATTCCTGGTGACCGAATTTATATCAGTATGACTGATTCCCCACGCCAAAACTGGGGCTGGAACCATAGCACTTTCTAAACACACGTAAACACACGTAAACACAACCACATAGGACGTTACACTTCGCATGCGCGCATCAAACATACTCATTTCTACCCTAAAAGAAACCCCTGCTGACGCTGAAGTCATGAGCCATCAGCTCATGCTCCGAGCGGGATTAATTCGCCGCCTCGCCTCTGGCTTATATACATGGTTACCGATGGGCTTACGCGTATTACGTAAAGTCGAAAATATTGTGCGCGATGAAATGAATAATGCGGGCGCACAAGAGCTGTTAATGCCAACAATTCAACCGGCTGAACTATGGCATGAAAGTGCGCGCTGGGAAAAGTATGGCCCCGAATTGCTCAGGCTCACCGATCGTCATGGCCGTGAATTTTGTTATGGCCCCACCCATGAAGAGGTGATCACTGATTTAGCCCGTAGTGAATTGCGTAGTTATAAACAACTGCCGATTACCTTCTATCAAATTCAGACCAAATTCCGTGATGAAATTCGTCCGCGTTTTGGTGTGATGCGTGCGCGTGAATTTTTGATGAAGGATGCGTATTCTTTCCATATTGATCAGGCCTCATTACAGGCGACTTATGATGCCATGTTTGCAGCTTATAACCGTATTTTCACCCGTGTGGGCCTAAATTTTAGACCCGTACAAGCGGATACAGGCAGCATTGGTGGTGAAGCCTCGCATGAGTTCCATGTCTTGGCTAGCACAGGTGAAGATGCGATTGCATTTAGTGATGGCAGTGATTATGCCGCCAATGTGGAATTAGCAGAAGCGTTAGCGCCAGCAGGTGACCGCCCTGCTGCTACCGCTGAAAAAACCACCGTAGACACGCCTAAAAAATATACCATTGAAGATGTGTGTGACTTTCTAAAGATTCCTTCGAGTCAATGCCTTAAAACATTGCTGGTTGAAGGCAGCGAAGAAAATAGTGTGATTGCATTAGTCGTGCGCGGCGATCATGAGCTCAATGAAATTAAGGCGGAAAAATTACCTGCGGTGGCGACGCCATTAACGTTTGTCACACCTGAAAAAGCATTTGAAGTGTCTGGCGCCCACGTTGGATCTATTGGCCCAATTGGCTTAACAATCCCTGTGATTGCGGATCGCAGCGCCATTCTGATGGCAGACTTTGTCTGTGGCGCCAATCAAGATAACCAGCACATTAGTGGTGTTAACTGGGGGCGTGATTTGGCTGAGCCAGATGTGGCTGATTTGCGTAATGTGATCTCGGGCGATCCTAGCCCAGACGGCAACGGCACACTGGATATCGCACGCGGTATCGAAGTCGGCCATATCTTCCAATTGGGCGATAATTATAGTGAGAAACTGAATGCCAATGTGCTCGGTGAATCAGGTAAAGCACAAATCCTCACCATGGGTTGTTATGGTATTGGTGTATCACGTGTTGTCGCGGCAGCCATTGAGCAACACTATGATGACCGCGGCATTGTATGGCCTCTAAGCATTGCACCATTCGAAGTTGTTTTAGTCCCCATCAATGCCCATAAATCGGTGCGATTACGTGACGCAGCAGATGTGCTTTATGAAGAACTGAAATCTGCTGGCTTTGATGTGCTTTATGATGATCGTGGCTTGCGCCCTGGTGTCGCCTTTGCCGATATGGAATTAATGGGCATCCCGCATCGTTTGGTGCTGGGTGAACGTAGTCTTGATAAGGGCCAAATTGAATATAAATCTCGAATTGAATCTGATAGCGAAGATTGGTCTTTAACCAATGTAGTTAACCAACTACGCGCTCAGTTAAGCTAATAGCCATGTCAACACGGATAAAATCTACAGATTTTATTGATAGCATTGCAGACGCCCTGCAATTTATTGCTGTTTATCATCCACGCGATTTTATTCAGGCAATGAGCGCAGCATACGATAAAGAACAGTCCACCGCCGCCAAAGATGCGATTGCTCAAATTCTGGTTAATTCTCGGATGTGTGCTGAAGATAAGCGCCCTATTTGCCAAGATACCGGTATTGTTAATGTGTTTCTTAAAGTAGGCATGCATGTGCAATGGGATACGACACAATCACTGGATGAGATGGTGAACGAAGGCGTACGGCGTGCTTATCTACAGCCTGATAATATATTGCGTGCTTCTATCGTTTCAGATCCACTCGGCACAAGAACCAACACAGGCGACAACACGCCCGCTGTTATTCATACTCAGCTAGTGGCTGGCGATGAAATAGAAATTACGGTTGCCGCGAAAGGGGGCGGCTCTGAAAATAAAGCGCAATTCACCGTGTTAAATCCCAATGATAGCCTCGTTGACTGGGTACTGGATACCGTACCCAAAATGGGCGCAGGGTGGTGCCCGCCGGGCATACTTGGCATTGGCGTTGGCGGCACCGCTGAAAAAGCAATGTTGATGGCAAAACAATCCTTGATGGAATCCATAGATATACAAAGTTTGATTGAGCGTGGAGCACAAACGACTGCTGAGACATTACGGATTGAACTCTATGAAAAGGTCAATCAACTAGGTATTGGTGCCCAGGGCTTGGGTGGCCTCACTACCGTGCTTGACGTTAAAATTAATGATTACCCAACTCATGCCGCCTCCCTGCCTATTGCCATGATTCCAAATTGTGCCGCAACACGCCATATCCATTTTACGCTGGATGGCACAGGACCCGCTCAGTTTGAGCCACCCCAATTATCTGACTGGCCTGAACTCACTTGGCAAGCCGCCGAAGGTAGACGTCATATTGATCTTGATACCGTGACCGCCGATGATATTCAACAATGGCAACCTGGTGATACATTACTGCTCTCTGGAAAATTACTCACAGGTCGCGATGCCGCCCATAAAAAAATAGCAGATTTATTAAGCAATAACGAATCATTGCCTACTGGTCTCGATTTTAATGGCCGTTTTATCTATTATGTTGGCCCAGTGGATCCCGTCAATAATGAAATAGTAGGCCCCGCTGGCCCAACCACTGCAACCCGTATGGATAAATTTACTGATCTGATGCTCAGCCAAACCAGTCTATTGGGTATGATTGGTAAAGCAGAGCGTGGGGAGAAAACCTGTCAGTCTATTCAGCAACACGGAGCCGTTTCTTTAATTGCAGTCGGTGGGGCAGCTTATCTCGTTTCAAAAGCGATTAAAGCATCACGCATTATCGCGTTTGAAGAATTAGGAATGGAAGCCATTCGTGAATTTACAGTTGAAAATATGCCTGTCACCGTTGCCGTGGATAGTCGAGGTAAATCGGTTCATCTTGCGGCCCCGATTGAATGGCGCCAACGTATCGCCGATGAAAACTTAATATAATGCCTTATATCCTGTTATTAATTTCCTTGCTCTTGCCCCTGCCTACTTTGGCAGATGGCATTCAACGGGTGGAACGTGATGATGGTGTCATTGAATATACTAATATTCCAGAAGGCCAAAAAAACACGTATCACGTTGAAGGAAAAAGCGATAGTACCTCCTATATCTACAAATATGCCAAGCCTGATGATGTGATGGTGTATACAAATCAAAAACCAGAAGACCGAGATGACGTTGAAGTATTAACCTTTAAAGTCAGCTGCTTTGCTTGTGATCCTGAATCAACTATTGATTGGAATAATGTCAAACTTCGCCACACTGACTATGTCGACTTTATAAAACAAGCTAGCCAAGAACATCAAGTGGATGAGGCTTTGATTCGTGCAGTTATTCACGCTGAGTCTGCGTTTAATCCGAAAGCGAGATCGCCTGTTGGTGCGCAGGGTTTAATGCAACTCATGCCCGCGACAGCAAAGGATTTAGGGGTACAAAACTCGCTTGATCCTGAGCAAAACATTAATGGAGGTGCTAAATATCTCGCACAAATGCTCGCCAAATTTAATAATGACACCTCACTTGCAACAGCCGCATATAATGCTGGCCCAAATGCCGTCAAAAAGTATAATGGTATTCCGCCTTATGCAGAAACTCAGGTCTATGTGAAACGAGTGAAATTATTACAACAACGCTATCAAAATGAATCTGCTTCGTGATACCTATTAATGTGGCATGCTTTGTCTGTCATTTTTTGATAAAATGGGGCGTTAAAGTACACTTGTCCTGAGAAACCCTATGCTGTTGATGATCGATAACTATGATTCTTTTACCTATAATCTTGTCCAATATTTTGGTGAGTTAGGTGCCGATGTGCAGGTCTATCGAAATGATAAAATCAGCATTGCACAAATAGAAGCACTGAATCCTGAACGTATCGTGGTTTCCCCTGGGCCTTGCACCCCAAATGAAGCCGGTATTTCGCTAGAAGTTATCAAGCATTTTGCGGGTAAGATGCCTATTTTAGGCGTCTGCTTGGGTCACCAATCTATTGGTCAGGCATTTGGTGGCAATATTATTCACGCCAATAAAATTATGCATGGCAAAACCTCCCCTATTTACCATAATAATACGGGTGTATTTCATGGGTTAGAAAATCCACTGACCGCCACCCGTTACCATTCATTGGTAATTGATAGGGCAACCCTACCCGATTGTTTTGCAATCACGGCATGGACACAAACAGAATCTGGCGAGCTAGATGAGATTATGGGAATTGAGCATAACAGCCTGCCTATCGAAGGGGTTCAATTTCATCCTGAATCGATTCTGACCGAACAAGGTCATGCCTTGTTAAATAATTTTCTCACTCGCCCCCTTTAAACAATAATAAGAAAAATTCTATGGATCTTCAATCAGCTATTCGTAGCGTACTACAACATCAAGATTTAACGGATGTAGAGATGACATCGGTGATGCAGACCATCATGACTGGCGAGGCCACGCCCGCTCAAATCGGTGGCTTCTTGATTGGTTTACAAATGAAAGGCGAAACTGCGATAGAAATTGCAGCAGCTGCAAAAGTCATGCGTAAATTAGCCACACCTGTTGAAATCACAGGTGACCATGTCGTCGACACTTGTGGTACTGGTGGCGATGGCGCTAGCACATTTAATGTATCAACAGCGAGTGCCTTTGTGGTGGCTGCTGCAGGTGCAAAAGTTGCCAAACATGGTAACCGCTCAATCTCTAGCAGCTCGGGCAGTGCTGATGTCTTAGAAGCCGCAGGTGTGAATCTTGAACTCTCGGCAGATCAAGTCAAACGCTGTATTGATGAAGTGGGGATCGGATTTTTATTTGCGCAGAAACATCATGGCGCAATGAAACATGCCATTGGTCCCCGCCGAGAAATGGGTGTGCGCACTCTGTTCAACTTACTCGGCCCATTAACTAATCCAGCACAAGCTAAACGCCAAGTTTTAGGGGTTTTTGATCCACAGTGGGTCCGACCGATGGCAGAAGTATTACAATCTCTGGGCAGTGAACACGTCTTAGTCGTACATGCCGAAGATGGTTTGGATGAAATCAGTATTGGTGCAGGCACGCATGTGGCAGAACTACGCAATGGGCAAATAAAAACCTATGATATTAGCCCAGAAGAATTTGGCTTTGCCCGTACCTCCGTCAGTCAGCTATCCGTTAGCAGTGCCGTTGAAAGCTTAGCGGTAATTACCAATGTTTTTGCCAATCAGGCTGGCCCAGCACGTGATATTGTCGCCTTTAATGCGGGCGCAGCTATTTATGCCGCGGATCTTGTCTCTAACCTACAGGATGGTATTCAACAAGCGCATGCCTTGATTGCCAATGGCGCCGCCAAACAAAAGCTAAACGAATTAGTGCGTCTTAGCCAACAACTTAGTTAACAGAGCGTATTCATCTATGTCAGACCAACCCGATATTTTAAAAAAAATTCTACTCCGTAAAACAGAAGAAATTAGCGAACGTTTAATTAAAGCCCCGCTTAATCTTGTTCGTGAAATGGCAGAATCTGCCGATCCCGTTCGTGGATTTGTAGCGGCAATTGAATCTAAAATTAATCAAGGTCAAGCCGCGGTGATTGCGGAAATTAAAAAAGCCTCCCCCAGCAAAGGCTTGTTGCGTGAGGATTTTATCCCCGCTGAGATCGCGGTAAGTTATGAGAAACATGGCGCAGCGTGTTTATCCGTGCTTACTGACAAAGACTATTTTCAGGGAAGCGAAGCTTATCTAAAAGAGGCTAGAAATGCCTGTCAACTGCCTGTTATTCGGAAAGATTTTATTATCGATGCCTACCAAGTCTACGAAGCTCGTGCTATTGCAGCAGACTGTATTCTACTGATTGTGTCAGCCCTTGATGATAACCAATTAACCGATCTCAGCGATCTGGCATTACAGCTAGAAATGGATGTATTGGTCGAAGTGCATGATCTCGCTGAGTTAGAGCGCGCTTTATTACTCAATTTGCCACTTATCGGCATTAATAACCGTAATCTCAGTACCTTTGCTACCAGCCTCAATACAACACTAGATTTATTAGCGCGCATCCCAGAAAATCACACCGTTATTACTGAAAGCGGCATCCATTCCCCTGCAGATGTTGCACTAATGCGCGAACATAATGTTAATGGATTTTTAGTCGGGGAAGCTTTTATGCGTGCTGCTGATCCTGGTGAACAATTACATACATTATTCTCATAAAAAAGCCCGCTTCCTATCCAGGTTACGGGCTTAGTGAAGTTTAAAAATTGTTGTTATATATCGTGATCTAAACCGCGATGCGCATCATCATAAATAATGATCGTTTTGCCGCGTGCCCAAATGATTTTATCGCTTTTAAGTTGTTGAATAATACGTCCCGCCATTTCGCGAGAACAACTCACCATTTTGCCAAGTTCCTGACGCGTTGTTTTCAGTTGAATCCCTTTTGCATGTAGTTTAGCATCCGGTAAACCTGCCAACTCATCTAATGCAATTCGAATCCGTGCTGCCACATCCAGAAAAGCAAGATCGCCCGCTTTACGACTAATCGTTAATAAGCGACGAGATAATTGCGTTGCAATAATCTCAATTAATTCACCATAGC
Organism: uncultured Piscirickettsiaceae bacterium; assembly: GCA_964598235.1. GTDB lineage: Bacteria > Pseudomonadota > Gammaproteobacteria > Nitrosococcales > Methylophagaceae > UBA652. The sequence goes on along the minus strand of CAZRAY010000013.1, from coordinate 7,086 downwards.
AAGATTGGAATTTTGTTTTTTTGTATTGCTCAAAATCTGCATAGCTAATCTCAGCCATCACACAATCTGTTCGTGCAGTAACCGTAACACCACGCGTACCCACTTCAGTGAATAAGCCTGCTTCACCAATAAAATCACCTGTTTGCAAGTAAGCAAGATTGAAGATCTCACCATCTTCATCTTCTTTACTAATCACAACCGTACCTTCACGGATATAATAAAGTGTGTCTGCCGCGGTGTCGGGATGTATGACAATTGATTTCTCTGCATACATTTTACTTTCACAACAACTGAAAAATGCCGTAAAATCTTTCATTAAGTCTTCCCTTTTTTGATTAATCATTGTACTTTCTCCTTTAATCTTTAGATTTCTGTAGGAATATTAACATAATTTAAACTTTTAGCATCTATTTTTTGCCTCAAAAATGAATAGATGTGCGTCATACTTTATTAGGAAACAACATGAAAGCACGTATTAAATGGATAGAGGATCTCAGCTTTTTAGGTGAGTCTGGTACCGGTCACAGCATTGTTATGGATGGCCCGGAAGAACTAGGCGGCCATGGTACAGGCATGCGGCCAATGGAATTATTATTACTCGGCATGGGGGGCTGCACCTCTTTTGATATGATTCAAATGCTGAAAAAATCACGCCAAGATATCGTCGACTGTGTCGTTGAAATCTCCGCTGAACGAAGTGAAGAAATCCCAAAAATATTTACCGATATTCATGTGCAATACACCATTACGGGTCGCAATGTAAAAGAGGCGCACGTAAAACGTGCCGTCGAACTTTCTACAGAAAAATATTGCTCCGCATCCATTATGCTAGGGGCATCCGCCAATATCACCCATACTTTTGATATTATTGAGTTAGGCTAAATATGACGCATAAACTCACCACCTCTGGTCTGCGACATGTCGCTTTATTTGTACAAGATTTAGATGCCTGTTTGCATTTCTATACTGACTTGCTCGGCATGACAATAGAATGGCAACCCGATCCTGATAATATCTACCTCACCTCAGGCAATGATAACCTTGCCTTACATCGCGCCCCTAATGACTTTGACACCAGCGGTTCACAGCGGCTTGATCATATTGGTTTTATTATCAACACACCTGATGAAGTTGATCAATGGTTTGATTATCTGCAAAGTGAACAAATTACTGTCCGCCAACCACCCCGTACACATCGGGATGGCGCGCGTAGTTTCTATTGTTATGATCCCGCGGGCACCGTGGTGCAAATGATCTATCATCCCCCTATTTCTTAAGAGGACTGTATGAATGAATAGCTATATCTATAAAAGCAGTAAAAAGGATGAGTTTTATCTCTATCTCGCGACCAAAGATGATTTTTCAATGGTGCCTCAAGCCTTGTTTGATTCAATGGGGAAAGAGCCTGTTTTTGTGATGGAGCTCATGCTCGATGCTAAGCGCACTCTAGCCCGTGAAGATGTGAACACCGTAATAAAGAACTTGGAAGATAAAGGCTTTCATATGCAAATGCCACCGCCTGTACATAATCTGACCTGTTTTAAAGAGCCCGCTAAATACGTTAACTAACGTTTCTGATAGCACATGCGTGCCATCCGCATGCATCACACGCTTAAATATTTGTTCCGCGGGATCACTATATTGTGCATATGCTACCGAATTCAAGCTGACACCAAGCATCAAAATAAGACTATTTACCCTCTATTCATTTTTTAATAATGCGATAAGTTGATATAACGCTTCTGATGCCTGTTTCGGGCTTAGCTCATTAGGATCCAGCATATGAAGTGCTGCTATCACGGCTGACTTTTCGACCTCTTTTTGTATTACTTCAGTTTTTTGCTGTTCGCCCATTGTCACATTTTGTCTGCTTGATTCCAGTTCAGCTAATTTAAGCTTTGCATTGGCCACCACTTCTACTGGTACACCGGCTAACTGCGCTACTTGTAAGCCATAACTGCGGTCAGCAGAGCCTGATTTCACCTGATGCAAAAAGACAATTTTCTCATCATGTTCAATCGCATCTAAATGCACATTGTGTGCTAAATCATATTGTGCGGGTAATTGAGTGAGTTCAAAGTAATGTGTGGCAAATAAGGTGTATGCCTGAATATCATCCACCAATTTTTCAGCACACGCCCAGGCTAAAGCCAAACCATCAAAGGTGCTGGTGCCACGACCAATTTCATCCATCAGTACTAAACTATGTGCCGTGGCATTATTCAAAATGTTCGCGGCTTCACTCATCTCAACCATAAAGGTAGAGCGCCCTGCCGCAAGTTCATCAGACGCACCAATACGGGTAAAGATCTGATCAACTGGGCCCATTTCTGCACGCGCCGCAGGTACAAAACTGCCAATATGTGCCAGTAATACAATCAGCGCCGTTTGGCGCATATAAGTCGATTTTCCGCCCATATTAGGGCCAGTAATAATCAACATGCGGTGTGTTTCATCAAAAGTCAGATCATTGGGCGTAAATACATGATCTTGGTTACTTTCCACCACAGGATGCCGTCCACCCTCGATCTCCATCCCTACCGTCGTCCGAAAAGTTGGCGAAACGTAATCCAACATTTCTGCTCGCTCAGCTAAATTATTGAGGACATCTAATTCAGCTAGGGCACGCGCACTGGCTTCTAATGCTGCTAAATTAGGTGCTAACTTATCAAACAATCCATTATAGAGCCTCTTTTCAATCGCTAATGCTTGCTGTTTGGCTGATAACACTTGCTCTTCTAATTCTTTCAGTTCAGGTGTGATAAATCGTTCCGCATTTTTTAAGGTTTGGCGACGAATATAATCCGTGGGCAGATCAATATGATGCGCCCGACTAAATTCAATATAATAGCCATGCACCCGGTTATACCCTACTTTTAGATTAGCAATACCTGTACGCGCCCGCTCACGCTCAGTTAGCGCCTGTAAAAAATCATCTGCATTGTTTTGTAAATCACGCAAGCGATCCAGCTCAGCATCATAGCCACTTGCAATCACCCCACCATCTCGTATCAATACGGGCGGCGCATCAATAATCGCTTTTGTTAGTAAGCTCTCTATCTCCGCATAATTACCTACAAGCTCTAGTAATTCAAGCAATCTAGGTGTCTTAATATCCGCTAATAAACTATGTAATTCTGGCAATACAGATAATGCTGTACGCAACTGTGTGAAATCCCGAGGCCGTGCGGTCCGTAATGCAATACGCGTTAAAATTCTTTCAACATCACCCATTTTCTTTAAACAGCTTGTTAGGCCAGTGATATGCTGAGACACTATCAAAGTCGCAATACTTTGCTGCCGCGCTTGCAAGACGCTGTGGTCTCGTAAAGGTCGCAATAACCAACGGCGTAATAATCGCGCGCCCATTGGGGTATTGGTGTTGTCCATAACAGATAATAAGGTGTGTTCTGTGCCGCCGCTCAGGTTCACTTCTAGCTCTAAATTACGCCGTGAAGTGGCATCTATTTGAATGCTATCTGTCGTGCGTTCAACCGTTATCTCACGTAAATGTGGCACATTACCCTGCTGTGTTTCCTGCACATAATTCAGCAAGCAGCCCGCTGCAATAATAGCTAATGGTAAATCATCACAACCAAAGCCTTTTAAATCTTGTGTTTGAAAATGTTCACACAAACGGCGTCTCGCCATCACTTCATCAAAATGCCACGGTGGCAAACGTTGAATTTGTGCGCTCACAATTGACGATAAATTCTCGGCCAACTCATCTTCTAATAATAATTCAGCGGCTTGTAAACGTGCCAATTCTGCATGCATATCGGCCGTTGAATCAAGCTCACTTAGAATAAACCGTCCAGTGCTCAATTCAATTGAAGCAAAACCATAACGTTCTTTCAGGCGAAAAACAGCCAGTAATAAATTTTCTTGGCGCGTTTCTAATAAAGCTTCTTCGGTTAAGGTGCCTGGCGTGATAATACGCACGACTTTGCGCTCAACAGGCCCTTTACTGGTTGCAGGATCGCCCACTTGCTCACAAATTACCACCGATTCACCCAATTTAACCAACCGTGCTAAATAGCCATCAACGGCATGATAAGGCACCCCAGCCATTGGAATCGGGTCTCCGCCTGATTTGCCACGCGCTGTTAGCGTAATATCGAGCAATTTTGCGGCACGCAAGGCGTCATCAAAAAACAATTCATAAAAGTCACCCATGCGATAAAACAACAAATGGTCAGGGTTCTCTGCCTTGATTCGTAAAAATTGTTGCATCATGGGGGTATGGTTTTGTGTCTCACTCATCTATATAGTGTATCCCATGAACGCGTATTCTCAACAAGCTTTAACAGAATTAGCAGGGGAAATCGGCGAAAGCCTCTCTGCCCGTGCATTGCAGCTAGCAGTGGCAGAATCTTGTACAGGCGGTTGGTTAGCACAATGCTGCACTGATATTGCGGGGGCATCTCATTGGTTTGATCGCGGCTGGGTTACCTATAGCAATCAAGCCAAACAAGATTGTTTGGGCGTTTCCGAGAACACACTTGAGAAACAAGGCGCGGTCAGCAAGGCCACTGCGATTGAAATGGCGGAAGGCGCATTAGCGCAAAGTGATGCAGACATCAGTGTCGCTATTACGGGGATTGCCGGCCCCGATGGCGGAAGCGAAGACAAACCCATTGGCACTATCTGGTTTGCTTGGGCAATGCCGCAGCGCACCACCTTAGTACAGCATCAATTCCTCTCTGGTGATCGACAATCAATCCGCGCACAGGCGGTCGAAATCGCTTTGCGAGGCATACAATCTTCCCTGCGTCAAAATGCTGACTAAAAGCCCTTAATTTTAGGGAGACATAAAACAATAAGATGTGGGATAATTAGCGATCTACATTATTATCTTTATATATAGGTGAGCGGCAAATGGACGACAATAAGAAAAAAGCACTCGGTGCAGCGCTTAGTCAAATAGAAAAACAATTTGGTACTGGTGCTGTGATGCGCTTGGGTGATGCTGCCGCTTCGCGCGATATTGAAGCTGTTTCAACGGGTTCAATTGGACTGGATGTTGCCTTGGGCATCGGTGGTCTACCACGTGGTCGTGTCGTTGAGATTTATGGCCCAGAATCATCAGGTAAAACAACACTCACCCTCCACGTGATCGCAGAAATGCAAAAACTGGGTGGCACCGCTGCGTTTGTTGATGCAGAACATGCCTTAGATCCTGTTTATGCCGCAAAACTAGGCGTTAATATTGATGACTTACTGATATCTCAACCGGATACTGGCGAACAAGCACTCGAAATCACCGATATGTTGGTGCGTTCTGGTGCCGTTGATATTTTGGTGATTGATTCTGTTGCTGCCCTCACCCCCAAAGCCGAAATTGAAGGCGATATGGGTGATAGTCATATGGGGCTGCAGGCGAGATTGATGTCGCAAGCTTTGCGTAAACTCACTGCCAACATCAAAAAATCAAATACCTTAGTTATCTTTATCAACCAACTTCGTATGAAGATTGGCGTGATGTTCGGCAATCCTGAAACCACAACCGGTGGTAACGCGCTTAAATTCTATGCCTCTGTTCGACTTGATATTCGCCGTATTGGCGCGATCAAGAAAGGCGATGAAATATTAGGTAATGAAACCCGCGTTAAAGTCGTTAAAAATAAAGTCGCGCCCCCTTTCAAGCAAGTGATATTTGATATTTTATATGGTGAAGGCATTTCGCGTGAAGGTGAATTGATCTCTTTAGGCGTTGATGCCGATATCGTTGAGAAATCAGGCGCATGGTATAGCTATAACGGCACCCGTATTGGGCAAGGTAAAGATAATGTACGTAATTATCTGAAAGAGAATCCTGATATTGCCGCTGATATTGAAGCTAAAATCCGGGCACATTTAATTCCGCAAGAAATGCCAGAAAAAGAAGCCAAAGCAGCCGCAAAGGATGATCCAGCTGACGCATGATAGGAAAAATGTCGCTAGAAGCACGGGCGGTTTATTTATTAGCGCAGCGTGAACATAGCGTATTCGAGTTACGAAAGAAACTCACTAAGGCAGAATTTGAAGAAGCTGAAATTGAAAATGTACTTCAACAGCTCATTGAAAAAAACTTACAAAGTGACCGTCGTTATACCGAAGCCTATATCAATAGCCGCTCAAACCGCGGATTTGGTTTGCAACGGATACGACAAGAATTAACACAACGTGGTGTAGATGGAGATGATATTCAGCTTGTTCTCGCCACACTAGAAATTGATTGGTTTGCGCTTGCCACAGCGGCAAGACACAAACGTTTTGGAGAGCAGAAGCCAGATGATTTCAATGATCGCGCCAAACAACAGCGATTTTTGTATTATCGTGGTTTTACTCATGAACAGATAAATGAAAGTTTTAACACGATATAAATTATGACAAGCAGCGCAGAAATTAGACAACAATTCCTTTCTTTTTTTGAAGAAAGAGGGCATAAAATCGTTGCCAGCAGCCCTTTGGTGCCTGCTAATGACCCCACTTTGCTATTTACCAATGCGGGCATGGTGCAGTTTAAAGAATGTTTTCTTGGCCAAGAACAACGCAGCTATCAATGCGCCACTTCTAGCCAGCGCTGTGTCCGTGCCGGCGGCAAACATAATGATTTAGAAAATGTGGGTTACACCGCCCGCCATCATACCTTTTTCGAGATGCTCGGCAATTTCAGCTTTGGTGACTATTTCAAAACTGAGGCGATTCATTATGCCTGGGAGTTTTTGACAGATACACTTGGCTTGCCTGCTGAAAAACTGTGGATCACCGTGTTCGAAGATGATGATGAAGCCGCTGACATTTGGCTAAATGACATTGGTATTGACCCTGCGCGCCTCTCTCGCATTGGTGCTAAAGATAATTTTTGGTCTATGGGCGATACTGGTCCTTGTGGTCCCTGCTCCGAGATATTTTATGATCATGGTTCGGATGTACCAGGTGGCCCCCCGGGCACAGCTGAAGAAGAGGGCGATCGCTATATCGAAATATGGAATTTGGTGTTCATGCAATATGATCGCGCAGCCGATGGCACACTTGCTCCCCTACCAAAACCTTCCGTTGATACCGGCATGGGGCTGGAGCGTTTAGCTGCCATTTTACAAG
>CAZRAY010000012.1:0-39701 GCA_964598235.1 uncultured Piscirickettsiaceae bacterium | reverse complement strand
TTTAGAAAACCACTGAAAAACAGCTAAAAAAGCACCCGTTTTTGCCATTAACTCACATTTTCCAATAACCAATCACTGAAATGCGAAGGATTGATGGCAAAAAATACCCATTCAATAGCAAATAAGATGCCGAGCAAGATAAGGTAATGTTTATGGGAGAGTTTCATCATGTGCCCTTTCATAAGATAGCTTAATCATAACACTGTATATGATAGCCACAAAAAAGGGCGCTTTCGCACCCTTTTCTAGCGTCGTTTAAAGTTGCTTATTGTGCTGCTTTCAAGGCATCCATCTCGGCCTGTAAATCGAATAGCAGTTCTTTCAAATTGCCGATATCTTGCTTGAGATTACGAACGGTTTGCGAATTGTGTGCAATGGCTTCTCGCATTTCAGGGCTGATAGCGCCATCAATGGCTTCTCGTTCTTTACCACGTGCGGTTGCAAGCACGGTTGCTACGTCAATCACTAACCAGTCACGACGTTCATTGCCTGTTTGCGGATCAAGATAAAATGCTTGGCCTGAATCTAAAGCAACTTGTCCGATGAGCTTAGAAGATGCGGTTGCACGAACACCCGGCAAGAGTGGATTCGCGCGGCGATCAATTTCTTGGTTGGTGGCTTTATCTTTTTTGGAGTAGGGTTCATGCATAATACCGAAGATAATATTGAGCTTGCCATTTTGAAGGAATACACGGCCCGTATTTGTTTTCCGGGAATTACCTAATGCGCCAGGGTGAGAGCCGATAGTCACAAAATTAACATCTTCTCCTGCTTGCGCAAGTGAAAGCCCTTGGGTAAGCGCGCGGCTTAATACTTGTTGCTCACCCACTGAGAATATCGGATTTTCTCTACGACGAAGGGCAATCCGCTCGCTGACATAAAGCGAACTAAGGATAGTACGCATATCGGCTTCTGTGATCCCAGAAGGATGCGAGTTTGCAGGATTAGGCACATCGCTATTCACTACTTTGACATATTGATAATCGGAGGCTTCCCATAGGGTACGATTGGCGACACTGGGATCGACGTTACGCTTGAATGGGCTACTACAACCTGCCAGCACAATACTGAGCAGTAAGATAAGGCTAAGGCCGAAAGGCTTGTGAAAAGAGCTTGTTTGCATGATGTTTCCTTATGAATCTTTTATTTCGTTTTTGGGCGGACGATTTCCGTGTTTTTTTGTTCCCGACATAATAACGCTTGCACGGCTTCTCGGGGGTCATGACCTTCAAATAATATATTACAGACCTGCTCAACGATAGGCATTTCTACATTAATTTGTTTTGCACGCAGTAAGACTTCGCGTGCAGCATGCATGCCTTCAACGGTTTTGCCGACTTTGTTAATTGCGGCTTCGACACTATCGCAGCTTGCTAAGGCCAGCCCGAGCTGGCGATTGCGACTTTGATCATCGGTGCAGGTGAGAATTAAATCGCCAATGCCCGACAAGCCGATTAAGGTATCTGTTTGCGCACCGAGCCGGCTGCTGAGGTGCAAGCTTTCAGCAAGACCACGGGTAATTAATGCTGCGCGTGCATTGGCGCCAAATCCGAGTCCATCCGAAATACCAGCAGCAATGGCCAGTACATTTTTAACCGTGCCACCGATTTGTACGCCCATAATGTCATTGGTCGTGTAAACGCGTAGCGTGGGCTGGTGAAGCGTGGTCGCTAGCGCGGCCGCAAAATCTTCATCCAATGAAGCGACCGTGAAGGCGGTGGGGAGTCCTTTAGCCACTTCGGCCGCAAAGCTGGGGCCAGAAATGATGGCAAGCGGATGATGTTCGCCAAGGATGTCGCGGGCCGTATCATGCAAGAAGCAACCGGTATCAGGCGTGAGGCCTTTGGTTGCCCAGCTGACGGGTGTATTAGCTGCAATATAGTGTTTTACCTCGGCAAGGCAGTCGGTAAAAGCAATGCTGGGAACAGAGACCAATACATGCTTTGCTTGCACTAATGCATCGGCAAGATTGGCTTCAATTCGTAGGCTATCAGGAAAAGAAACGCCCGCAAGATAGCGGGCGTTTTCTCGATTTTTGGCCATTGACGCAAGTTGTTCAGGATCGCGTCCCCATAAGATGACATTGTGGCCATTACGCGCAATAGCAATGGCCAGCGCGGTGCCCCATGCCCCCGCACCTAATACAACGGTAGGGGAGAGATTGGACAAGGGCGCGATAGGTGCCATAACGAGTAGGTTTTAGTGGGTTGTGCCGTCAGATTTTTCAGTGGCCGCTGCTTGTTGCGCTTGTTCCACTTGCTGCGCATATAAGGCATCAAAATTAACGGGTGCCAATACGAGTTGTGGGAAGCCACCCTTAAGCACGATGTCTGAAATAACTTCACGGGCGAAGGGGAATAAAGTGTTTGGACAATAGCTACCAACTAGCGGGCCCATTTCGTTAGAAGAATAACCTTTTAGCGTGAATACACCCGCTTGTTGTACTTCAACAAGGAAGGCCACTTTATCTTCAACTTTAGCCGTAACGGTCACCGATAGGGTGATTTCGTGTGTATCTTCATCTAGCTTGTTGTAAGTGTTGCTCAGCTGTAAATCAAGCTCAGGCTTCCATTCTTCACGGAAAATATTCGGTGAATTTGGTGTTTCGAATGAGATGTCTTTGGTGTATATTTTTTGAATCGTAAACGTTGCTGCTTGTTGTTCTGTTGATCCGTTGTCGTTCTCAGCCATGATATGTCCTAAAAATAATTAAAATTATGACAGCGCCAATAGGCTGTCGAGTTGTTTATTACGATCTAAGGCGACCAAATCGGTATAACCACCGATCGCATCGCCATTAATAAAAATTTGTGGCACAGTGCGTTGTTTGCTTCTCGCCATCATTTCGTCACGCTTCTCCGTATCACGATCAATACGAACTTCGGTATAGTCGGCGCCTTTGCGTTGTAATAGCTGTTTAGCCATGACGCAGTAGGGGCAGATGCCGGTAGAGTAAATTTCAATTGTTGCCATTATTCGCTCAATTTATCGTGTTGTATTTAGGTAAATAGGGGCAGTTGTTCCATTTTCCAACCCTGGATGCCGCCTTTAAGCACATAAACTTCATTAAAGCCGTTTTCTTGGAACTGGCTCGCCGCGGTTTGTGCGCGCTGTCCAGAGGCACAAACGAGGATGACAGGCTTATCAGGGCCTTTAATTTTTTTAATTTTTTCAGCAAGATCATCCAGCGGAATGTTTTTTGATTCGGCAATATGCCCCTGGCCAAATTCATCCATACTCCGCACGTCAATAAAACGGCCTTTATGCTGGTTGATTAACATCGTTGCTTGCGTACTGCTGATAGTATTGCTTGCACCGCCGCGGAGGATTTGGCTTAGTAGCATGCTGGATAGAATGGCAAAAGTCAGCACAAGCATCCAATGATTGCCAATAAATTCGTTCAAATGTTCCATTAAAACTTTCCTGAAATTCAAAGGTGGCGGCATGATCTGTCACCACAAAACTGCTATATAATACACGGGATTGGATACATATACATAGATATAGAATAGAAGGGAAAAGTATGGCTGATGCGCGGCGACCTTTGGCGCTGATTATTTTAGATGGCTGGGGTGTGAGGGAACCCGCAATAGATAATGCGGTGACAACGGCAAACACCCCTGTTTGGGATAAATTATGGCAACAGATGCCGCATACCTTGATCAATGCGTCGGGTGCGGCGGTCGGCTTGCCAGGCGATCAAATGGGCAATTCTGAAGTTGGCCATATGAATATGGGCGCAGGGCGCGTGGTGTATCAGGAGTTTACCCGGGTGAGCCGTGCTGTGCGTACGGGGTCTTTTTTTACGAATCGCACATTGACGGATGCCGTTGATCATGCCCTAGCAGAAGGTAAAGCACTTCATATTTTAGGCTTGCTCTCACCTGGCGGGGTGCATAGCCACGAGACTCATTTACAGGCAATGGTTGCGCTCGCGGCGCAGCGGGGATTGAAAAAAGTATATGTGCATGCGTTCTTGGATGGTCGAGATACCCCTCCCAAAAGCGCAAAACGCTCAATCGAAGCAATGGAAGCGCATTTCAAGTCGGCGGGCGTAGGCCAATTTGCATCCGTTATTGGTCGGTTTTATGCGATGGATCGGGATCAACGCTGGCAGCGTGTGAACAAGGCTTATCAGCTCATTACGCGAGGCGAAGCTGGTTTTCAAACAGAAGATGCATTGGCGGCTTTGGATGCGGGCTATGCGCGGGATGAGACCGATGAGTTTGTGCAAGCGACGGCGATTGTCCCTGCTGGCGATGCGCCAGTAACCGTGGAAGAAGGCGACGTTGTTGTCTTTATGAATTTCCGTTCAGATCGCGCGCGGCAACTCACAGAACTATTTATTTCACCTGAATGTGGGGAAGGGGCGCGTAGTCAGCCCATGGTGCCGGTTTATTTTGTTTCATTAACGGAATTTAGCAGTGAATTTGATGTACGGGTGGCCTTCCCGTCAGAAAAAATACCGAATGTGTTGGGGCGACACTTGTCGCAGCTAGGGTTGCGACAATTACGGATTGCAGAAACAGAGAAATATGCCCATGTCACCTTCTTCTTTAATGGCGGTCGTGATAAGCCCTATGAGGGAGAAGATCGGATTTTAGTGCCCTCTCCGGCGGTATCAACCTATAACTTAAAGCCAGAAATGAGTGCCGAAGAAGTGACCGACAAATTGATCGAAGCGATTGCAGTGCAACAATATGATGTCATTATTTGTAATTATGCCAATGCCGATATGGTGGGGCATTCGGGTGATTTTGCCGCCGCGGTGAAGGCGATTGAGTTTTTGGATATCTGCCTTGGGCGGGTATGGGATGCGATGCAACAGGTGAATGGCCAAATGTTGGTCACTGCTGATCATGGTAATGCTGAAATGATGCAAGATACCTCAACAGGGCAACAGCACACAGCACACACATCGAATCTTGTGCCCTTGTTGTATGCGTCGGATGTCGTTATTGAAGGCCACGAAGCACACTGTTTAGAGGGCGGTGTATTAGCCGATATTGCGCCCACGATGTTATCGTTGATGGGCTTGATGATCCCGCATGAAATGACCGGCCATCCCCTAATAGAATTTAGACCAGAATCAAATAGTGAATAAGCCGCGGTGGATTAACATGAGCAGGGTTTTATGGGCGGCAATGGCGTTCGTTGGGGCGATATACTGCGTTGCTGCCCCCGCTGCAGATTCTGTAGCAGATTCGAAGGCCAAGCTGAGTGATTTGAGCGCAACGGTCAAAACCCAACAAGCAGAATTAAAAGCCGCCAAAATGTCACAAAAAGCGTTACTGGCTTTGCAAGAAGATGCAGCAAAAGCAGAAACAGAAATCAGCCAAGTGTTGCTGAGCTTGCAGGGAGAGGTTTCTGCCCAAGCAGAAAAGCTCGCGATGTTAACCGCGGCGCAGGAGAATACGTCGAAACAGCAAGCGAAGCATATGGCGGTGTTAGTGACCCAACTACGCGCTATTCAGCGGCAGGCACAGCCTAATTACTTGCAAGCATTATTGAGCCAAGATGATCCTGCAGAGGTGGCGCGTGGCCTGACGTATTACCGTTATTTTCATCAGGCACGTGCCGATCAAATGGCGGATGTGTCAGCAAAATTAGCGGCGTTGACCGAGCAAAAGCGGACCGTTGTTATCGAGCAAGCACGTTATCAAACGTTGTTTGAAACGCAGCAAGAAAAACAGCAGCAATTAGCGGCGCATAGCACTGAGCGTGGCATTGCAGTTGCGGCATTGGATAAGAAAATAGCCTCACAAGATGTCGCGCTGGCGGCATTAAAAACACAGCAGCAAACATTAGAAAAGGTGATAAAAACCTTAAATAGAAAGCCGCCGCCAAAACCTAAGCCGCCAGAAAAAGTAACGCCAGAAAAATCAACCTCAGCGAAACCCACTCCAGAAAAACCCAAGCCAAACCCGCCAAAAGTAAATGGTAAAGCACGACAATGGCCAATAGAAGGCAAGATGCTTGCGCGTTATGGCAGCCGCCGGAGCAGCAGTAAATTAAAATGGCAGGGGATTATGATTGCGGCAAAAACAGGGCAGAAAGTCTCGGCTGCGGCCGCGGGGCGCGTGGTGTTTGCCGATTGGATGCGGGGCTTTGGTTCGCTATTAATCGTTGAGCATAGCAATAATTATATGACGCTTTATGGCAATAATCAGGCACTTTTGCGTAAAGTAGGCGACAAAGTAGCGGTGGGTGATTTGCTGGCGTATAGTGGCAACGATGGTATTCGGCCGTATGCGGGCTTATATTTTGAAGTGCGGCGGAAAGGGAAGCCGATTGATCCCGTTCGCTGGTTAAAATAGCAAAAGCATCAATGTAGCCTAAAAATATAGATAATTTGAAAGACAGGAAGAGATATGCATTTTTTAAAACATAAAACAGGCTTGGTTCTGACAGGCGTGATTGCAGGTGTTGTATTGGCGTTTGGGTCAGCCGTGTTGGCAGAAAAACCTATGGATGCTGTGTTACCCGCGAACGCTATGCCCGATATTCCATTCAAAGAATTGCGTGCTTTTTCAGAAGTGTTTGGGCGCATTAAATCGAGCTATGTTGAGCCAGTTGATGATAAAGAGCTGCTAGAAAATGCGATTAAAGGCATGCTAGCAGGTCTGGATCCACATTCTACGTATTTAGATACCAAAGGATATAAATCCTTGCGCGAAGGCACCTCAGGCGAATTTGGTGGCCTTGGTATTGAAGTCACGATGGAAGATGGCTTTGTGAAAGTCGTGTCGCCGATTGATGATACCCCTGCGGCGGAAGCTGGTTTGGAAGCGGGTGATTTTATTGTCCGCTTAGATGATGTGCCTGTGAAAGGCATGACCTTAGGTGAAGCCGTTAAATTAATGCGCGGCAAACCAGACACGGATATTGAGTTGCTGGTGGCGCGTGAAGGCGAAGAACCGTTTACGGTCATCATTACCCGCGCGGTTATCAAAGTGCAAAGCGTTAAAAATAAAATGCTAGAAGCCGGTTATGGTTATTTACGGATCAGCACCTTCCAGCATCGTACGGGTGTCAATGTGCGTGAAGCGATTGCAGAAATGCAGGCGGAAAGCGATGGTGAATTAAAAGGATTGGTATTGGATTTACGCAATAACCCAGGCGGTCTGTTACAAGCGGCGGTAGATGTATCGGATGCGTTTGTGAAAAAAGGTTTATTGGTTTATACCGAAGGTCGGATCCCTGATTCTTCCTATAAGTTTAAAGCGAAACCCATTGATTTGCTGCATGGTGCGCCGATGGTGGTATTGGTTAATGGCGGATCGGCATCTGCCTCTGAAATTGTGGCCGGTGCGCTGCAAGATCATAAACGCGCCGTGATTATGGGCGATCAAACCTTTGGTAAAGGCTCGGTGCAAACCGTGATGCCGTTAACGGATGAAACTGCGGTTAAAATCACCACTGCGCGGTATTTCACGCCATCAGGTCGTTCCATTCAAGCAGAAGGCATCACGCCGGATATTATTTTGACTGGGCTTAAAGTCACCGCGGCAGAAAAATCTAAATTTGAGCGCACGCGCGAGGAAGATTTAACCGGCCATATCGATAAAGGCGAAGCAGAAAAAGCAGATAAGCCAAAGGCCGGAGATAAGGATAAAACGGATACGGCAGATAAAGAGGATAGCGCCAAAGAGGATGAAGCGGAAGCAGAAAATCTCGCGGTCACCGACTATCCCTTGTCTGAAGCCTTGAACCTGTTGAAAGGGATTAATGTTTTTAAATAAAAGCCAAGTTCATCCCGCTCGTTTAGAGCGGGGTGAGGGTTAGCTACCCTTTTACGGATAGGTTAACTTCGTGTTAAATTGAGTTCGCAAACCTAAGATATTTGTAATGATTACAGGATGTACGCATGATGAAAAAACAACTTCTCTTGTTGGTAAGTTTATTTAGTTTTAGCCCACTGAGCCAGGCAGTTAGCATCAATGAGCATGGTCTTGGCGAAGTTTTATTATTCCCGTTTTACACCGCCGCCTCAGGCAACGATACCCTGATTAACCTGCGTAACGAGACCAATCAAGTCAAAGCGGTTAAACTCTTCATCCTAGAAGGTATGAATGGAGAAGAAGTGTTAGAAATGGCGCTTTACCTTTCTCCGTTTGACCACTGGTCTGTCGTTATCACCGCAGATAACGAAGGCGCCACCATCAGAACACAAGATACCTCCTGCACCCTCCCCAGTATTCCGCCAGCAGGGCGCGCGCTGACCGATGTATTTTTTAACGCAGATAGCGTCAATGATCTGAGCCGCACCCGAGAAGGCTATGTCAAAGTGATTGAAATGGGCGTGGTGACCGATGGCGCCAATAACCTGGCCGCCGCCGCCACCCATCTTAACGGCACCCCTGCTGATTGCACCGCCCTTGCCGCTGCTTGGGCCGATAATGGCGTTTGGCAAACTGATCCCACCACCGATATGGCCCCTATTTCGGGCGGCTTATCGGGTTATGGTGTGTTGCTTAACGTTAATCAAGGCACTAGTGCCAGCTATAATGCCACCGCCCTCTCTGGCTTTGCCACTGGCGCCATCTTGCATGCCATGCCGGGCCTCCCCCAGCCCACCTTAAATGATGCCGATCCGATTGCCAAATTCATTGATAACGACACTTTTTACAGCATCAACACCGCCACCGGCCTAGATGCCGTGAGTGCCCTTTTTATGGCGGATACGCTGTCCAATGACTTTGTGCTTGAACCGACGATTAATGCGGGCACCGACTTTGTGCTCACCTTTCCGACCAAACATGATTATGTCAATGGGCAGATAGATGGTGTAGGAGAACCCGTCGCTTTGGCGCCGTTTAGCCAGCCTTGGGATGCGAGTGCGTCGCAAGCGTGTGAGCAGATTGAATTTACATACTACAATCGGGAAATTCTTCAGGAGTCTCCTTTTACAAATCTTTTCGGGGAGGAGGCCTTGCCCAGGCCCCGATCTTTCTTTGCGTTTTGTACAGAAACGGCAATATTTAGTTTTAATAATGCAGATGTCTTAGGTGCACAAGAATCGGGAGGCAATATCGCTTTTAATTGGAACTTAATTTTGGGCATCGAGAATGGTTGGATGAACCTAGATTTCTCGGAGAACCTAGATCCGGAGGTGGTAACGGGCCCACGAGAATTAGTGGCCACGGGACACACCTTATCCGGCCTGCCCGTTATTGGTTTTGCCATCCAAAAATATGTGAATAGTACTTTGATTGTGGATGGCCAAACGGTGTTGTCTAACTATGCTGGTGCTGTGCCGCATCATATTAGCCGTCGTATTTTTTAAAGGATATCAGCCAATGAGATTAGGGATAAAACAAGCAGGCTATAGGGGGCTATTATTTGCTAGCTTAATCAGCAGCATGCATGCTGCTCATGCTGTTAGTGTGGATGAACAAGGGCTTGGCGAAGTATTGCTTTTCCCCTTTTATTCGGTGGTGAATGGAAACGATACCACCATCAATATAGTCAACACTCGTAATGAAGTTAAAGCCGTTAAAGTGCGTTTTCGAGAGGGGATGAATGGCAAGGAAGTGTTGAATTTTAATTTATATTTAGCCCCGTTTGATCACTGGGCGGGTGTTATTACGCGAGACCCCAATGGCGACGGGGCGCTTTTTAAAACACAGGACACCTCCTGCACCGTGCCAGCCTTTTCTGCGGCAGGCCAACCTTTCAATCCCGTACTGTTTGCAGCAGACAGCAATAATGGCGCGCAACGCACCCGAGAAGGCTATATTGAAATGATTGAAATGGGCGAGGTGGTGGATGGCGGAGCGAACACTTTTGCTTCGGATGCTACTCATATTGCAGGCGTGCCGGCTGATTGCGGGAGTTTGCGTAATGCTTGGGGTGGGGGTGGGGCTTGGCTAACTGATCCAACGGTTGATATGTTACCGAACACCGGCGGTCTCTATGGCTATAGCTTTCTGCTGAATGTAAACGCAGGCACGGCGGCGGCTTATAATGCCACCGCCCTATCTGGTTTTGCGCCGGCGGCAGCTATTTTGCATGCGCGCCCAGGTAATATAGAGCCTAGCTTAAACGCGGCCGATCCGATTGCCAAGTTGATTGATAACGATACTTTCTATAGCATCAATACCGCCACGGGGCTGGATGCCGTGAGCGCCGTGTTGATGAAAGAGACAATAACGAATGATTTTGTATTAGAGCCGACAATTAATGCGGGCACCGACTTTGTGCTGACTTTTCCGACCAAACATGATTATGTGAATGGGCAGGTGGATGACGCAGGCGAACCTATCGCCTTAGCGCCGTTTACGTCGCCTTGGGATGCTGCCGCATCTGAAGCGTGTGAGGAAATTGACCTTATATACTATAATCGGGAAACGCATGCAGAAACTCCTGTTTCCTATCTACCACTAC
This sequence comes from uncultured Piscirickettsiaceae bacterium, assembly GCA_964598235.1. Taxonomy (GTDB): domain Bacteria; phylum Pseudomonadota; class Gammaproteobacteria; order Nitrosococcales; family Methylophagaceae; genus UBA652. The sequence continues at coordinate 29,315 of CAZRAY010000012.1, read as the reverse complement.
GGCCGCCAGTTTTTCCAGCGCTTTGCACAGAAACAACGATATTTACTTTTAATAATGCAGATGTGCTGGGCGCACAAGCATCAGGCGGTAATCTTAGCATGAATTTAAATTTACTAGCGGGCATGGTGAATGGCTGGATGACGTTAGGTTTTGTTCCTCAGATAAATGGTTCTCCAGCAGATTATCGGAAATTAACTGCCACAGGGCACACTTTATCAGGCCTACCCGTTATTGGCTTTGCCATCCAAAAATATGTGAATAGCACTTTGATTGTGAATGGCCAAACGGTATTATCAAATTATGCAGGCATTGTAGACCATACCGCTACACGGTCGATCACGACACCTTAAGCCATAAAGAAGCGGCTGATGTGTTTGATTAGCTGTGGATTCAGCGAATCGGTGCGGATATTGGCATCACATAGCGCGCTGCGAAAGCCGAGATAGTCGGCGCCTAAGGGCTGGAGGTGTTCAATATCATTTAAGGTTAATGCCCCTGCTAGGCCGCAGAGGAGTGATTGGCGATGAGCCGCTTTGATGAAGTGAGCAAGCTGGTCTTTATCCCAATGGTGAAGCAAGCCTTGACCATTTTTGATGGCGGTATCGATCATCGCTCCCTGAAATCCCGCCTGTTTTAATCGTGCCAAATCAACATCAACGGGGTAGCGATCTGCAAAGAGCACTGCGATCACCGGTGTGTTTAATGTGTGTAGCGTTGGCGTTAAATCCAGGAAGCATTGTATGAGCCCGGCTTCTGGGAATAAGCCAATTTTTAGATAATCGACGCCGGTGGCGGCCATTGCCTGCAGCTTGGGGATGATGATATCGGCTTGCATGGGCAGATCGCCAATGGTGGCACTGGTTTGGCTAGGTAAATTGTTTTGCTTCACCCATGCAACGATCTTGGTCACTTCTGTGGTTTCTAAGGCCCCTAGCGCGCCTGCTGAGGGGTTTTTGAGGTCTATTAGTGATGGGAGAGCGTCGATGAGGATTTTTGCCTCTGACAGCGATTTAATGCTGGCAAGCCATTGGGAGGTGGGATGGGTGTGTTGCCCTTCGAGGGCCTCAGGCCGAACGGTTGTTATTAAATCAATCAATCTCAATCCCTGCTGTTTTGATTTTAGCCATCAGCCAGCCCCAGGCTTCTAATTCTCGTGGACCCGCTGTTTTTTCAATCGCAATCTGGAGATAAGCAATTTCTTGTTGGATTTTCTCGGCTGGCAGCATCTTTAATCGGCTGGTGAGCACTGCCGCTTCAATCACGGCGCTTTGGGCACGATTGAAGCCACGGAAGGGCGCATGGGTTTCATTATGCACGATCTTGCACTTAAATTTTGTACGTGGATCACCATCGATGAATTCGACCACTTCTAGCTCGCTATGGGCGAGCGCTTGGGCGAGATAACCGCCTTTTATTTGTTGGCAACCTTTGCTTGCCCAGTCGCGATGGCCAGTGAGGGCCCCCGCGAACACGCGGACATCATCGGTGTAGTTAATCGTGCATTGGCGATGGCGTTTTAGGTTGTCAAATGTGGCCGAAGGCTTGAAAGGTTGGATTAAAATGTGAGCGCCCACTTCTTCTATTCCCATGGGTGCATAATGCATTGTGCCATCATCGCGCAGTGTGCCGATAATGACTTCGTGGATTTTAAATTTCAGCTGTGCCACAGGCGCGATCCTTTTTTTATACCCAAGTAATTTGGAATTGCAGGTTTCAGAGTTTAGCACGCGCGTCAGAACAAGGCGTAATGTGCAGGCAATGACTCGTCCTTGTCAAACATTACAACGCAGTTATGGCGCGCGTGCTAATCTTCCGTAGGGCAAGAGGATAAACCACACTCTTCGTCGTTATAAATACTTGAATTATAAAAACTAATCCTGCGCATTTATGCCTAGAATAGTGAGGCTTCTCCTCTTGCTGAAATCTGCAATTCCAAGTTACTTGGGTATATCATCAAATGTGGTGCCGGCTTCTTTTTGTTGGGTGAGATCCGCTGCTTCCGTTTCAGGGGTGGCACAACCCCAGGTGAGCGGTTCATCTTGGGTATAGCGTTTGCCGAGTTGCCAAGCAATTTCGGCGCGACCGAGTTCAACGCCGAGATAAAAAGCATGGCCGGTATCATCATCTTTGAGATCGAGTTTGGGATAGAAATCGAAGGGATCGCTATGTTGATGGATGCCATCGCGGTTGAATAAATGGATGCCTTGTTCGCTGAGTTTAATGCGATAGCTGGGATCTTTAATTTGGCTGGCGAGTTCTGCAATGCTGTCTACTGTATCGGGGAAGGGCCGGCGTTCATGGAGCGAGAGCAGGGCATCGCTATAATCTCGTGGCAGCGCATCATCTTGTTTGGCGGCATACATCATCCGGCGCGCCTTATCGGCTTCTGTAATCGCGCGGCGGGCATGGGGGCTCACTTCGGTGGCGAGCACATTGCCAATATTCAGCTCGGAGATAATGCCAAATAACAGGGCATTGATGCCGTTGGTATCGGCATCGGTGAGTTCGGTGAGATTGCCGATGCCCATCATGATATTGGCATCTGGATGGCGTTCACGGAGGCTGTGATAGCGCATAATGGAGTTGGTAAAGCCAAAATGAATCGGCTCAATAATCGGATCGGCGATCCAAGCTTTGCCTTGTTTTTCCATCGCTGCCATGGCGCGTTCTAGGGAGGCGAGATCGCCGCGTTCGGCAGGCACGAGGATCGGAATGGCATTGCCTTCTTCGGCGATATGCAGGGTGTGTTCGGTTAGGCTGAGCAAATAGTCGGCACCAGCACGGTTAGCGCGGATCAGATCGGATTCGTTAAGTGAATCGACGCTGACTTTAAAGCCTGCTTCATGTAAAGCGGCAATCGCTTCCTCCATCAGTGGGAAGGGTTCTTCTGGCAGGCAACCAATATCAATCACATCCGCACCTGAGGCACGGTAATATTCGGCGCGCGCTAAGATGCTTGTAATATCACGTTCAGGCGCATCAACAATTTCAGCAAAGATTTGCACGCTATGCTGGCTGAGATCGGGTTGTTTGCGTGCTTTACCGAAAAAAAGCGGTAAATCGGCCACTTCATCGGGTCCACGCACAAATTCCACCCCAAAATGGGCATTGAGTGCATCGAGATCGCCGCGACAGCGACCGGGCAGGATAACCTGCTCGATGCCAGTAAGATCGTCGGGCTTTAATCTCCGGAGCAGCATTTTATCGGTAATCAATGCGGCCACGCTGACGCCAAACACATGCACACGATGTTCAAAATCAAGCGGCGCCATATCATCGAGCACGCGGCGCAAATTATTTTCAGCAAGCTTGCCAGTGAGGAATAATCGAGACACGGGTATTTTTAATCTAGCTCAGCAAGGCGTGAATGCAGTGCGGCGAGTAAAAGCTCGGGATTTTCAACCACGGTGGTCGCTTCAAATGAACGCAGCTTGTGCGTGTGCTGCAAATCAACTTCACGTGGCCATAGGCGGACAACGCGGTCGGGTGCGGGGGTATCCATTTCAGGTTCGGTATCGCAGGCAAGCACAATGCTCGGAATACGACATTTTCCCGCTTGGGCATAGATATTGGTGACTAAGGTATCAGACAGGCCCAAGACCATCTTTGCGACCGTATTCGAGGTGGCAGGGGCGACCACGAGGGTATGATAATCGCCACGGTAAAATAATCCCACAGGTGGCGAGCTGGCGGCGCGATCGCGATACACGCGGCTGTCGCTATTGATAGCACGGGGATCATGGCCATACATACGAATCACTTCTTCACCCGCGCGGCTATAAAACAGGTCAACATGCTCAAGATCACGAATGATATCGAGGCATTCTTCAAGATAGTGGCCTGAGCCGGTAACGGCCCATGCGATGCGTGGTTGTTCTGGTGGCGGTTGCATATTGATACAGCTCACATAGTGGGTAAAGGTGTCCATTTTGACAGAGTCTGAGGAGAGAGTAAAAAAATAGCGATAGGTGGCGTGGGTGCAATCAGGTAAAATGGCAGGATAAAGCGTTATTTAAAGGATATAAAAATGGCTGTTGAAGAAAAACGAATTCCTAAAATTGTCGTCGTGGGTGGTGGTGCTGGCGGGCTTGAGCTGGTCACCAAACTGGGCAGAAAGCTGACTAAAAAAGGCAAGGCAGAAGTGACCTTGATTAGCAGCACGTCTACCCATATCTGGAAGCCCTTATTGCATGAAGTGGCGGCGGGGACATTGGATTCTCACGAAGATGAAATTGAATACCTTAGCCAAGCAAAGTATGGCCACTTCCGCTTTCGCTTAGGTAAAGTGGATGGCATTGACCGCGATAAAAAAGAAGTCAGCGTTGCGCCCACTTATGACGAATTAGGCGAAGAATTGATTCCGCGACGTACCTTTGAATATGATTATTTAGTGATGGCAGTGGGTAGTGTGAGTCATGACTTTAAGATTGAAGGCGTTAGCGAACACTGTTTATTTTTAGATAACACAAAACAGGCAGAAGCCTTTCAAACACAATTGATGAATACCTATGTGCGCGCCTCCACCCAGCCCAATGAGGATGGCAGCACCTGCATGAATATCGCCATTGTTGGTGCTGGCGCAACTGGCACCGAGCTCAGCGCACAATTGCATGAAGTGTCGCATTTATTGAGCACTTATGGTCTCGATGTGAAGCCAGAAGACGTTAAGATCACCTTGATTGAAGCAGCAGACCGTATTCTACCTGGCCTGCCAGAGAACTTATCGGCGGCGACAGAGCGTGAACTAAGCAAATTAGGGATTAGCGTATTGACCAATGAGCGGGTGAATGAAGTGACGCCTGATGCGATTAAAACAGAAAGTGGCAAAACGATTCGCGCCAGTATTAAAGTGTGGGCGGCGGGCATTAAAGCGCCAGATTTTTTGAAAGATCTTGCTGGGTTAGAAACGAATTGGATGAATCAGCTGGTGGTGAAACAAACGTTGCAAACCACTTTTGATGACGATATTTATGCGATTGGTGATTGCTGTGCTTGTAAGTGGCTTGGCCAAGAGGGCAATGTGCCGCCGCGTGCGCAAGCGGCGCATCAAATGTCATCATTAGTGTATAAATCTATCTTAAAACGGATGGCGGATAAGCCGGTGCCGGAATATACCTATCATGACTATGGTTCATTGGTGTCGCTAGGGCGTTATAGTACGGTCGGCAACATGATGGGCGGTATCAGTCAAGGTAGTTTGAAGATCGAGGGTTTTATGGCCAGAATGATGTATTTATCGCTCTATAAAATGCACCAAGTTGCCTTGTTTGGCTTCTTCCGCGTCGGCATGCTCACGATATCGCATTTCTTCAGACGTAGTGTGCATCCGAATATTAAATTGCATTGATGGTTTGGTTTTGTTTGCCGGACGGTGTGCGAGCATGGAGCAGTAGACGCGGATGCTTATCCGACTGTGGGTTAAGCACAAGTTACATTCTTATTAAGGCTCACGATGCTTCGATTAATTATCGGATTAATTGAAACACCGTGAGGAAATAATGATTGTTATTTACGAAACTTTCCGCTGCATTCGATAACCAACGAATCCTAAAGAGAGTATTAATAACAATAGAGCCCATTTTGAAAGGCTCGGTATCGCTGCCGCTACAAGGGATGGGGCAGCGGTACCAATAAATACAGTCATTGCTAACGTTCCTGGCGCACCGCCGTAATTATCTGTTGTGAAAGAAGTTGGTAAAGCCGTTTCATCTACGTCATTTAAATCGATACCGGTTACCACGAGTGAACCTGTCCAACTGATCGTGTTACCCGCGACAAAGGTAAAATTGGTAGCGCCATCGACACCTACCCCAAAATCATCATCTGGTGTACCACTGCCATCATTATCAATATAAGCTTCGTCAATGTTTCTAGTAACACCTGCTATAGTCAAGGTTGCGCTGCCGACAACGGTAGTAATCTCTTGGTCGTTTAATGTGGTGTAATCACCGATATTCTGCCATGCGTCATCATTAGCGATCCCAATTCCGTCCTCAAAAAATCCAGCAAGACCAGCCACGGACGAGCCTCTAAACTCCCAAGTGGTTTGACCGCTGCCCGGGGTGCCCGTGATGTACACTTCTAGGGCGGCATGGGCGGCGCTTGAACAAACCAATAAAGTTGAAGTTAATAGCAAAAGCTTTAATGTTCTAGTTAGCATGTATTTATCTCCACAATGTGTGATAGCAGGTCTATTTTAAATAGGAATTAATTCTTAGATAGCATTTGTTTAGAAGAATTAGACGTAAATATACTATATACAACATAATATTGTAAAGAATGTCTTATGTTTGGGGAAGTGTCTGTCTGTAATTCGGCCTCACTACAAATAGCCTATGAGTTGAATAAGCGCACAATGATAGACCTTGTTTAATCGTCCTTAAAAGACATCCGGCGGCTAATTTCATTGCCTGAAAGGCGATGTTTCAGAGCAGCGATAATATGGATAGCAATCAGGGTGATAAAGATGAAAGCTAAGATTTCATGCACTTGGCTAAATTGCTCTTTTAAGCCTTTATCGGCTTCGGCAAGGCGAGGGAGCTCCATACCCCAGAATTTGGTGGCATATTTGCTATAGATGGATTGCATAAAGCCAGAGAAAGGCATAGCAATCATTAGGCCATAGAGAACAAAATGCACGCCGTTTGCAGCTTTCTTCTGCCCTGTTGAGATGCTATTGGGTAACGTAGGCGCTTTATGGGTAACGCGCCAAAATACGCGTAGCAGGATGAGCATGGCAAGGGTGATGCCGATTGATTTATGCAATAGGAAATAAAATGCACGCACGCTTTCAACACCAGGTGGCAATTCATGTTTTTTGGGGAGCTCCACCATATAAAGCCCTAAGCCAATCATGGCGAAAATCATTAGGGCAATTAACCAGTGGAGTAGGATTTGGATGCGATCGTACTTCGGTGCAGCATTCAGGCTCATTTTGTTACCAATAATAGGGTTAAATATAGCCTTCCATCATAGAGGAAAAATCCTTATCTGACGATAAGGATTTTCCTTTATTTAGGGGTGAGGCATGCCTATAAAGGTGGCTATATGTCTAGATTAGATGCTTGTAATGCATGGGTCTCGATAAACTCACGACGCGGCTCAACCACATCACCCATTAAAATATTAAAGATTTCATCTGTTTCAATGGCATCATTAATGGTAACTTGCAGTAGGCGGCGTTTAGATTTATCCATGGTGGTTTCCCACAGCTGATCGGGATTCATTTCGCCTAGCCCTTTGTAGCGTTGTACGCTTTGGCCACGGCGCGATTCAGCAAGCAACCAATTAACAACACTAGCAAAGTCTTCCACTTCTTCGCTACGATCGCCGCGATGTACGACCGCGCCTTCGTCTGTGACTAGGCCATTAATTTTATCAGCGAAGCTAAGGATGCGTTGATATTCTGTGCTATCAAAAAATTCAACCGGGATGTGATGATGAGTATCAATGCCATGACGATTGAAACTGACATCAATTTGCTCAGAGCCATCGTCTGCCTTTTCCATTGTAAGGCCGTAGCTTGTACCGGGTGGTAAGCCCTTATTAAGGCGTGTTTCGATGCCTGAGAGCCACTCTGCGCTCTTTTTATCGCCAGTTTTAAGCTTGGGCACAGCTGCTTGGTAAATCAGTTGAGAGAGGAAGCTAGGGAAATAATGCTTGGCGAGGCGTGAAATGATCGCGGTGACCGTTTGATATTCTTTCACTAACGCTTCTAAAGCGCTGCCTTCAATGGCTTTGCCGCCACCCGATGGGAGAAGCGAGGCATTGTTCAAGGCTAACTCTGTAAGATAGGCTTCCATTTCAGCATCATCTTTTACATAACGCTCTTGCTTGCCTTTCTTGATTTTATATAGCGGGGGTTGGGCGATATAAAGGTAGCCACGCTCGATAATTTCTACGGTTTGACGATAGAAAAAAGTGAGCAATAAGGTGCGGATATGCGAACCATCGACATCGGCATCGGTCATGATGATAATGTGGTGATAACGTAACTTATCTGGATCATATTCGTCGGGGCCAATACCACAGCCTAAAGCCGTGATAAGCGTGCCAACCTCTTGAGAACTAATCATTTTATCGAAACGCGCACGTTCGACATTAAGGATTTTTCCTTTCAATGGCAGGATGGCTTGGGTACGGCGATCACGGCCTTGTTTGGCGGATCCACCGGCCGAATCCCCCTCTACGAGGAACAGCTCAGATAACGCTGGATCGCGTTCCTGGCAATCCGCCAATTTACCCGGCAAACCGGCAATATCTAAGGCGCCTTTACGACGTGTCAGTTCGCGTGCTTTACGGGCTGCATCGCGGGCTCTTGCGGCATCAATCATTTTCCCTGCAATTAACTTGCTCTCTGCTGGGTGCTCAACCAAATAGTTATGAAAATGTTCATTTACTAATGATTCAACAATCGTACGCACTTCAGAAGAGACTAATTTATCTTTAGTTTGAGAAGAGAATTTAGGATCGGGCACTTTAACAGACAGCACCGCCGTTAAGCCTTCGCGGGCATCATCACCGCTGGTAGAGACTTTCGATTTTTTCGCCAAGCCTTCTTTTTCAATATATTGATTGAGTGTGCGCGTCAGCGCGGCACGGAAACCGGCAAGATGGGTGCCGCCATCACGCTGTGGAATATTATTGGTGAAGCAATAAATATTTTCTTGGTAAGAATCATTCCATTGCATCGAGAGCTCAACAGTCATCCCATCCTTTTCACCGAAGATAGTGATAACTTGTTCATGCACGGCTTCTTTATTTTTGTTCAAATGTTCAACGAAAGCTGTGATTCCACCCTCATAGTGGAAGGTTTCAACTTCGTCGGTTCTTTCATCAGTCAGCACAATACGCACGCCAGAATTTAAGAAAGCAAGCTCTCGAATACGTTTTGCTAAGATGCTGCGTTCGAAGGTGATGTGGGTGAATGTTTTGTCACTCGGCCAAAATTGAATTTTGGTGCCCGTTTCATCTGTTTTTTCTTCTGCTTTTAACGGCGCATCAGGTTCGCCATGGGTATAAGATTGGCGATATACATTGCCGCTTCGGCCAATTTCAACGGTTAGTTTTTTTGACAGCGCATTAACAACTGATACGCCCACGCCATGCAAACCACCTGATACTTTATAGGAGTTATCATCGAATTTACCGCCTGCATGCAACACTGTCATAATCACTTCAACGGCAGAAATACCTTCTTCTTCATGAATATCAACAGGAATGCCGCGACCATTATCGGAGACGGAAACTGAATCATCAGGATGAATGCGCACATTGATTTCTGAGCAATGACCAGCAAGCGCTTCATCAATGGAGTTATCAAGTACTTCAAACACCATATGATGCAAGCCGGTGCCATCATCGGTGTCGCCGATATACATACCAGGCCGCTTACGGACCGCATCTAAGCCCTTTAGGACTTTGATGTTGGAAGAATCGTAACTTGGAGTGTTATCTTCAGTTGCCATGCGATTGCTGCTTCCTATAAAGGATAATATTAGTACCTCTAATTTTACTCTTTAATAACGTTCGGAGATAGGGGCAGGCCATCATTTTGTTTTTAGGATGGTATTAAGGAAGAAATTAAACTGTCGTAAACTGACCGTGTTCCACGTGAAACACCGCTGTGTTTTCTAAGTGTTTGATTTTATTTTGTAGCAATAAATCAGTGCTAGTAATAAATGCTTGTAAAGGTAAATCTGCAATAACATTGAGCACAGTTTGTTGATGAAGGGGATCTAACTCAGAGCTTAAATCATCTAATAATAGAATGCTTGGGCGGGCATTTTTTTCTGAAAGCAATTGTGCTTGGCTCATTCTTAATGCCAATGAAAATAACTTTTGCTGGCCACGGGAGAAAGATTCGGCCGGGTTATGGTCATTAATTTTGAACATCCAGTCGGCAGCATGTGCCCCTTGCCTTGTATAACCAAGGGCCATGTCTCGAGTTATATTTGTCGTCAATGTGTCTAGGAGTGAGGTGTTACTCGGCCAGCCAGATCGATATTTGAGTTCATATTTTGCATCTAAAAATTCAGGGCAGAGCAGTGGGAAGTAGTGTTGAAAATGCGTTTTTAATTCTGCTAATTGGCCTTGTCTGAGCTGATGGATAACCTCGCCATGGTCTGCTAAATGTGAATTCCATGTGCTAATTTCTTGCGTTGATTGATGCTGACGGATTGCTGAATTTCGCTGCTGGAGCGCACGACGGTAATGTTGCCATCGGATATGGAATTGTGGTTCCACGTGAAACAACCCCCAATCAAGAAGCTGTCTCCTGTATCGCGGGCCTTGCTCAAAAAACTGGTGACAGTTGGCAGGAATGAGTTGCAAAGGCAGGTAAGTGGCAAGCTCGGATAGACGTTTTACGGGCTGTCTATTTAGCCTGATTTCGGGAGAGGAGGCTGTATTCGCATACTGCAACCCAAGCGGTGTATCCGTTCCAGAATCGCTTGAAGTGGCCAAGATCCGAAGCTGGTTTTCATCATATTGCAAAGCATGTTTGATATTGCGGGCACGGAATGAACGACCCAAAGCAAGCAGGTGAATCGCTTCTAATAGGCTAGTTTTTCCGCTGCCATTTGGGCCTAAAATCAGGTTAATACCTTTGCTAGGTTCAAGCGATGCATGGCTTATATTTCGAAAGTGTTCAACGGTGAGTTGGGAGAGCGCCATTAGAAAGAAGGTGAGAATCCAGCATAAAAGAAGACCCCACTTTACTGGAAAATAAGATGTTCCGCTTGATTGATTTTCAAGGCAATATGGGTGGCAATAATTTTATGAGGGCTTGCCGCTCGTTAGTAGCCGCACCACTCAAAACAAAGCCGATAAGTGCACCATTTTCATTGGTAAATTCACCCTTAATACCCTCATCAAAATACGTGAATTGCCAGCCGCCTTCAGCATCTCGAGCAGGGGGCGAAACGATAATGGGGTAATGTGTGGTTTTTACCATCACTGGCATCGCCGGGTAACTAACCTCTGTAAGGGTACCCGTGAGTGTCGTCGCCAATGCTTTTGCGCCTGCCATAATGGGTGCAATATACAGCAAGTTAAGCCCCGCCACTTCGGCACAATCTCCAAGTGCATAAACATGTGGGTCGCTGGTTTGTAATGTAAGGTCGGTGACGATGCCACGTTGGGTGATTAAGTTAGCTTGTTTCGCTAAGGTAAGATCGGGATGCAAGCCAATGGCAGACAACACCAGATCAGCGGTGATAATTTCGCCGTTGTTCAGTGTAATGGCATATTGATTATCATCTGTTTTATCAATGCGGTTTGCGGTGACATCAAGCTGCCAATCCACACCATATTGTGTCAAGGCTGCTTGTAAAGCGCTGCCAATTTGTTCGGGTAACAGAGGATACATTGCTGTGCTGTTATTACCAATAACAGTGATATTAGTATCGGTGTAACTCAGATCATTCGCAAATTCGCAGCCAATTAAACCGGCACCAATAATGGCAATATGTTTCGCGGTGGCGAGGCGCTGTCGAAATTGTCGATAATCATTTAAATTATTAATGGAGAGCACATCCGCACAGCCATTACCCTTAACGGACAGCGCATTGGTTTTGGCACCCGTTGCAAGAATGAGTTTTTCGTATGGCTTCGACTGAAGGCCATCTTTATTGCGAATTTTGACTATTTTCCCTTTTAGATCAATCTGTTCTACCATTGTATGGGTGATAATCTCGGCATTCAAGGTAACGGCCATTTTATTTGCATCTGAGATGACAACATCATCGGCTGTTTTTTCTTTGCTTAGCGCATTGGAGAGCATTGGCTTGGGGTAATTGTCGCCTGCATCAGCGGTAATCATTAACAGTGGTGTTTCGCTATCTAGTTTACGAAATTCGCGCGCTAAACTATAACCCGCGATGCCGGTACCAATAATAATGATCGGTGGGTTGATCATTTGGTTTAGACTTCTACCATGTCAAAATCATCTTTGCCAACGCCACAATCAGGGCAGAGCCAATCATCGGGGATATCATCCCAAGCGGTGCCGGCTGCGATGCCTTCTTCAGGCATGCCTTTTGCTTCGTCATAAATAAAGCCGCATACGGTGCATTCCCATTGTTTCATTTTGTTTTTCCTTTTGTAAATTTAGGCAGACATCTGCCTGTGCGTTATAAGTGGGGTGTAAATTAAAATATTAAAGGGTAATTATACTGTAGATATTCAATGGAAAAAATACCGACCATCCACTTAAACGGTGAATGGTCGGTGATTGGTTTACTAACAAGCCTTAATTGCAGCGGCAACGCCCTCGCCATAAGCCGGATCTGCTTTTGTACAGTTATTAATATGACGTTGCTGCACCTCAACAGAGGCCTCACTAATTGAGCGGGCTGTATTCTCAAATAACACTTGCTGTTGAGGAGGTGACATTAGTCGGAATAAATTACCCGGTTGAGAATAATAGTCTTCATCCTCACGATGATTCCAGTGATCCGCCATGCCTCCAATTGCTAAATAAGGTTCAGAGAAATCAGGCTGCTCTTGCCATTCGCCTTGACTATTAGGTTCATATCCAATCGTTGCGCCTTGGTTGTTATCGACCCGCATTTGCCCATCACGGTGGTAGCTATGGAAAGGACACTTTGGTGCGTTTACCGGAATCTGATGATGGTTAACACCTAGACGGTAACGCTGTGCATCACCATAAGAGAACAAGCGACCTTGCAGCATTTTATCAGGTGAGAAGCTAATCCCTGGTACGACCGCAGCAGGATTGAATGCAGATTGTTCCACCTCGGCAAAGTAGTTTTCAGGATTACGATTTAATTCCATCTCGCCGACTTCAATCAAAGGATAATCTTTATGCGGCCACACCTTAGTGAGATCAAAAGGATTGATATAGTAAGCACCAGCCTCTTTCTCAGGCATGATTTGTACGGATAAGGTCCATTTAGGGTGATTACCTTGTGCAATATTATCGAATAAATCACGTTGATGGCTCTCACGATCATCCCCGACTAATGCAGCCGCAGCCTCATCTGTTAAATTTTCAATTCCTTGCTGAGAACGGAAATGAAACTTCACCCAAAAGCGTTCATTTTTTGCATTGATAAAACTGAAAGTGTGAGAGCCAAACCCATGCATGTGGCGATAAGAGGCCGGTAAGCCACGGTCACTCATCACAATGGTTATTTGATGCAATGCTTCGGGCAAAGATGTCCAGAAATCCCAATTGTTTTGCGCACTGCGTAGATTAGTTTTAGGATCACGCTTCACCGCATGATTTAAGTCTGGAAATTTAAGGGGATCGCGAAGGAAAAATACAGGTGTATTATTGCCGACTAAATCCCAGTTACCTTCTTCCGTATAGAATTTGACAGCAAAGCCGCGAATATCACGCTCAGCATCTGCCGCGCCACGCTCACCTGCAACGGTGCTGAAACGGGCAAATAGATCGGTTTTTTTGCCGATTTCTGAAAATATCTTAGCGCGGGTATATTGCGTGATGTCGTGAGTGACGGTAAAGGTGCCGTAGGCGGCAGAGCCCTTGGCATGCATGCGCCGCTCAGGAATGACCTCACGATCAAAGTGAGCAAGTTTTTCTAATAACCAGACATCTTGTAATAGTGCGGGTCCTCGTGGACCAGCAGTCATGGTGTTTTGGTTGTCTACTACTGGCGCACCAGCAGCGGTTGTTAAATTTTTCTTGGTATCCATTCTGCTTCTCCTAAAAGTGGGAAGGAATTAATGCGTTACGGCATAAGTAGCCAATATATCGATAAAAATATGGTGTGTGTTTTCCAATAAAATACGTAACATTTTAATTTCCTATTAATTGCCTGAATAAAAATCAGGTTGAGAAAAGTGTAGCAACCATGTTATTTTAGTTCCAACGAATTAAATAGATGATTTTAAGTGGGAAAACCGATTTATGAGTTTACCAACCTTACGCCAGCTGCAGTATCTTGTTGCCGTGGTCGAACATCGCCATTTTGGACATGCCGCTGAACGCTGCTTTGTCACCCAATCCACCCTGAGTGCGGGGATCCAAGATTTGGAGGCGCAATTGGGCATCTCCTTATTAGAGCGTACAAAGCGCAGCGTTTTACCAACAGCGCTCGGTGAGCAAGTTGCCGAACAGGCACAAAAAATTCTGACTTTATCAGCAGATCTTGTTGAGCATGTAAAAGCAGAATCTGCACCTTATGGCGGTACGGTGCGGCTAGGCTTAATCCCCACCATTGCGCCTTTTTTATTACCCATCATTTTGCCTACTTTGCGCGCTGCCTTACCAGAGGCGTCCTTTTTACTGCAGGAAGCGCAGTCGGCAGACTTATTAGCGCAGTTGGCTGAGGGTTCGCTTGATGTTGCTGTGCTCGCGTTTCCTTATGATGTTGAAGGCTTAGCGCATACAATAGTAGGGGAAGAGGATTTCAGTGTCGTGTTGCCGGTCGATCACCCGCTTGCAACACAAATTACATTAACCCCAAAGCAGTTACCGATAGGCGAGCTTTTATTATTGGCAGAAGGGCATTGCTTGCGTGATCACGCTTTAGCGGCGTGTCAGCTTGCGCCACAAGCCAACAGAGCCCGCTTTCAAGGCACTAGCTTAACGACGCTTATTGAAATGGTCGCCAGCGGTGCAGGCATGACGCTCGTGCCTGCCATGGCAAGACATTCGGCGTTATTGCAGCGAGAAGATATCTGTCTGAGACCACTGGCGCAAACAGGCAAGGAGATGCCTTCGCGTAGTATTGGTCTGGTGTGGCGGCAGGGTTATCAACGCCAAGCTTTGTTAGCTGAGATGACAACAGTGTTTACAACCGTTTTGGCGTAAAATAAGTTAACAATTTCTAAAGGATTGCTGCGGAAAGATGAGCGGAAAACTATTTAAATCGACAGCCATTGTTGGCAGTATGACGTTTATCTCACGGATTTTAGGGTTTATCCGCGATGTGGTGATTGCACGACTGTTTGGTGCGGGTTTAGGCGCAGACGTGTTTTTTGTTGCCTTCAAGATCCCGAATTTTCTCCGACGTTTGTTTGCAGAAGGCGCTTTTTCACAGGCGTTCATTCCTGTTTTATCTGATTATAAATTGCGCGAAGGGGATGATCTTAAGATCTTAGTCAATGCGGTGAGTGGCAGCTTGGGCGGGATCTTGTTTTTGATTACGGTGATTGGTGTATTAGCCGCGCCGTGGTTGGTGATGGCTTTTGCGCCTGGGTTTATTGATGAACCTGCCAAAATTATGCTCGCAGGCGATATGCTGCGAATTACCTTTCCGTATCTCTTCTTTATTTCTTTAACGGCTTTATCAGGGGCTATTTTAAATAGCTTTGGTCGATTTGCTGTGCCTGCATTTACGCCCGTATTTCTGAATTTATCGCTGATTGGCTGTGCTATTTGGCTCTCGCCAATGATGGATGAGCCGGTGAAGGCGTTGGCATGGGGGGTGTTTATTGGCGGCGCTATACAGTTGCTATTCCAGATCCCATTTTTGTTGAAGATAAACCAATTACCTAAACCGCACTGGGGTTGGCAGCATCAAGGTGTTAAGAAAATTAGGAAATTGATGTTGCCTGCAATGTTTGGCGTATCGGTGTCGCAAATCAATTTATTATTTGATACCTTGCTGGCTTCTTTTTTGGTCACGGGGAGTATCTCGTGGCTTTATTTCTCCGATAGGGTGGTGGAGTTTCCACTGGGCGTATTTGGTGTGGCGTTGGCAACGGTTATCCTGCCTGGCCTATCGCAGCAGCATGCAAAGGCATCCCCAAAAGAATTTTCACGTACTTTGGATTGGGCTTTGCGTTGGGCATTGATTATTGGTACGCCTGCGGTGGTGGGTATTGTCGTATTAGCTGAGCCGTTGCTAGTTTCTTTATTTCAGTATGGTGAATTTATGCCGAGCGATGCCAATAGGGCGTCACATAGTTTATTGGCCTATTCTGTTGGTTTACTCGCCTTTATTTTGATTAAAGTATTGGCGCCCGGTTTCTATGCCCGAAAGGATATCAAAACACCCGTTAAAATTGGCATTATTGCGATGGTGGTGAATATGGTGCTGAACTTGGCCTTGATGATTCCATTGGCACACGTTGGCTTGGCATTGGCCACCAGCTTATCTGCGATATTAAATGCAAGCCTATTATATTTGGGCTTGCGACGAGAAGGTGTGTATCAGCCTGAAGCCGGTTGGGCAAGTTTATTGGCCAAAATTGCCTTAGCCAATGGGACTATGTTGGCGGCGTTAGTATGGCTTAATCCCACATTAGATTCGTGGCTGGGCTGGGATGTGTGGCATCGCTTCGGCGCGTTATTGCCGTTGATTGCCGTGGCGATGGTGATTTATTTTGCTGTTTTAGCGATGTCTGGCGTGCCATTGAAACGCTTATTAAAGCCGAATGCTTAGTCTTGATATCGCTGATTGAATCCTGCGATGCTAAAACCCTGCATGCGCTGATCGCCAATTAGAATAAGGGGATAACCCGACGCGCCTAGGGCATCATATTCTCTTTTAGCGCGGCCATTTTTTTCAACATCATATTCGGTGAAGGCGATGTTATTCGTTGTAAAGTATTGTCGGGCTTTCTTACAATAGCCACACCAGCTGGCGCCATACATAATCACTTCTTTTTGGTTAGGAAAGGCCTGTTCATAGACCACGGGTTCAGAATGTTTGGTATTGATTTCTAGTTTTTCAGCCGACTGCTGAGGTGGTTTGTCGCCAAAGTGTATCTTGCCAGAGGCATCCGTCCATTTATAAATCTCAGCAAAGCTGGCAGCAGAAGCGGCGGCTAACATTAAAAAAGGAAGCAAGATAATAAAAAAAGGTTTATTCATCTTACGGCTCCCAATTCAATAATCGATGAAGGGGGTTGCTAGCCCGCATCTGTCGATTGGTCATAAGGATATTTTGTGTGGCCATAGCGAAGGGCTAAGACGGCAAGGGTAACGATTAAAATAGCACCAGAGACGCCTAATAAGCGCCAGTTGTCCATGTTTTTCATATCAAGGATAAGATATCGTGCCAAAGCGACCATGGCGATATAAAGTGGAATTCGGACAGGAAGTTTACCCGAATTTAAGTAAACGACCACCATCGACAATACTTCAAGATAAATGAATAGCAATAATAAGTCCGCTAAGGTGACAATTTTAGCATCAAACATAGCTGAGAATTCAAAATAGAGGGCGATAACGGATGCGATAGCAATCAGCACGAGACCAAAATCTTGAATGGATGTAAGAACACCGCCAACAGACGATCTGAGACGAGACATAAGCACTCCCTAACCATTTATAACTTTCAGTGTAAGCGATAGGGGTGTCTGCTGTCTATTGAATAAACAATAAAAAACCCCACACAGTATAAATTACCGTGTGGGGCAGAGAGAGATTTTGTAATTAATAGGGCTTAGAAACGGCGGCCGATACCAACGCTCCATATTAAAGGATCAACATCAACATTGATTTTTGCGGCGCCTGCAGTTGTACCGCTGAAATGTGCTGTTGTTTCCATTTGAATATATTTTACATCCAGATTTACAAACCAATCATTGTTGATAGCAAAGTCAACGCCTGCTTGTGCTGCTAAGCCCCAAGAGTCATCCATTTTAATTTTAGCACCTGGTTGGTCTAATGGACCTGTTACAGATTCATCGAAGAAGTAGGTGTAATTTAGACCTGCACCAATATAAGGACGGATATTTGAGTTAGGCAAAAAGTGATATTGCAATGTTAGCGTGGGAGGCAATGCTTTGGCATCAATTACTTTACCCAATGCGGCTACTGAGCCAGATGCTTTTACATCGTGGTTAGAATAACCTAGGATAAGCTCAACACCCCAATGTGGCGCAAGCATGTAGGTGAAATCTAACTCTGGAATGATATCAGAATTAACCGTTACACCACTACCTGCTGCAGCCGCGCCTTCTACTTCAAGCAAACCACTGTCATCAAGCGGTTTAACGTGGGCGATACGGCCACGAACAAGGATATCTCCTGCTTCATAAGCCATTGCGGTGCTGGTAATGCCAGACAGGCCAATAATGGCTGAGAGGCTAAGGGTAAGCGTACGAGTTTTCATTAGGGTTTTCTCCAAAAATCTAAAAATAACGGTTAGTTGCGCGTTATTTTATAAAATTAGTGAGGAAGGGGTCTTGATCTAAATCAAGTTAAATCAAGTTAATGATCACACAGTGTTTGTAGTTTAGGGAGGTCAAGGAGTGTAATTGATTTGCCAGCAACGGTGATAAGCTTCTCTTTCTGAAAACGAGAAAATAGGCGACTCATCGTTTCGACTGCGAGACCGAGGTGGTTGGCAATGTCTTTCCGTGGCATGCTGAGGCGAAATTTGGTGGCAGAGAAGCCGCGTTCTTGGAAGCGGGCGGAAAGGGAGAGTAGGTATGTGGCAAGTTTGGCATCTGCATTGTTTTTACTAAGTAAAACCATCAGGCTTTTGTCATTTGAGAGCTCTTTGCTGGAGCGACGGAGGATATTGACTTGCAATTGTGGGATATCTGCACCTAAGTTTTGCAAGCGATCAAACGGGAGCGCGCAAAGTGTGCTGGTTTCAACTGACGTTGCGGTGGCTTGGTAGCTTTCAGTATAAATAGCATCCAAACCAATAAATTCACCCGGGAAATAGAACCCGGTGATTTGTTCGTGGCCATTTGAATCGGTGACCGTTGTTTTGAAGGTGCCAGATCGGACAACAAAGAGGGTGGTGAACGGTGTATTTGCGCGAAACAAAACTTCATTGCGTTGATAGCGTTCTTTGCGATCAATAATCTGGTCTAGTTGCGTCAGGTCATGATTGCTTAAACCTAACGGTAAGCATAGGCTGTGGAGCGAGCAATTATCGCAGGCGACAGGGTCATGACGTTGGGCGGGCGCATCAAATAATTGAACGACCTTATGGTTTGTTGCCAAAATGAAGACCTCCAGTGATCTATTTACATCATACGCCTTCTAAGACGAAGCTGAAACAGTTATTATGCTGTCATATAACGTAAATTTAAGGTGAAAATATGGCTACGCGACAAGCAACCATTGAGCGGAATACGCTAGAAACTCAAATTTCAGTGAGCTTGGATCTCGATGGTTCAGGTAAGTTTAGTGCAGAAACAGGCGTCCCTTTTTTAGACCATATGATGGAACAGATCGCGCGGCACGGGCTATTTGATTTGTCGATAAAAGCGAAAGGTGATTTGCAGATTGATGCACACCATACGACAGAAGATATCGGTATTACCATTGGGCAAGCATTCAAGCAGGCGCTGGGCGATAAAAAAGGTATTGTGCGCTATGGCCATGCGTATGTGCCACTAGATGAGGCATTATCTCGCGTTGTGCTGGATTTGTCGGGCCGCCCAGGGATGGAGTTTGATGTGAAATTTACCCGCGATAAAGTCGGTGAGTTTGATACGGATTTATTCTTTGAATTTTTCCAAGGCTTCACTAATCATGCCGATGTCACCCTACACATTGATAATATTAAAGGTCGCAATGCACATCATATTGCAGAAACGATCTTTAAAGCCTTTGGCCGCGCATTGCGGATGGCGGTGACGTTGGATCCGCGAGGCGCAGGGCAGCTACCTTCCACTAAGGGCGCTTTATAGTGACACAAACAATCGCCGTAATTGATTATGGCATGGGTAATTTGCGCTCAGTGTCGAAAGCACTAGAGGCCGTTTCTCCTGATTCAAAAGTGATAGTAACCGCTAACAAAGAGAAAATATTGGCCGCTGATCGGGTGGTATTCCCTGGGCAAGGGGCGATTGGTGCCTGCATGGCTGAATTGGACAATTTGGCATTGACGGGCGTGGTGAAGGAAGTGGCAGCATCAAAGCCTTTTCTCGGTATTTGCATCGGCATGCAATTATTGCTCACGCATAGCGATGAAAATGGTGGCGTACAAGGGCTGGATATTTTTAAGGGCAATGTGCGCCATTTTGACTTAGTAACGGAAGCCGATGGGTCACACCTGAAAATCCCCCATATGGGCTGGAATCAGGTGACGCAATCGCAAAGTCATCCGCTTTGGCAGGGCATAGAACAAGATAGTCGATTTTATTTTGTGCATAGTTATTATGCAGCGCCAGAATCGACAGATATCGTCGTGGGCACGTCGGCTTATCCAGAGACTTTTGCCGCAGTATTGGCGCAAGACAACGTGTTTGCGACCCAGTTCCACCCAGAGAAGAGCGCACATGCGGGGTTACAGTTGTTACGCAATTTTGTTTCATGGGATGGCCAAGCTTAAAAATTAGGAGAAGTAATGCAATTAATCCCAGCGATTGATTTAAAAGAAGGCCAATGTGTGCGTTTGCGCCAAGGTCGGATGGAAGATAATACTGTGTTCTCGGATGATCCTGTCGCGACGGCGAGGAAATGGGTGGATGCGGGCACAAAGCGCCTGCATTTAGTTGATCTCGATGGTGCCTTTGCAGGCAAGCCTAAAAATGCCGAAGTGGTGCATGCGATTTGCAAGGCCTTTCCGGATTTAACCGTTCAGATTGGGGGCGGTATCCGCACAGCGGAAACGATTCAAACCTATCTTGATGCAGGCGTGAACTATGTCATTATCGGCACGAAAGCCATTGAAGATCCGGATTTCGTTGCTGAGATGTGCACTCAATTCCCGGGCCATATTATTGTTGGCTTGGATGCGAAAGATGGCATGGTGGCAACGGATGGCTGGGCAGAAGTGTCTGGTAAAAATGTCACCGCTGTCGCGCAGCAATTTGAAAGCGTCGGCGTGAATGAAATTATCTATACGGATATCAGCCGTGATGGCATGATGGAAGGGGTTAACCTGATGGCCACTCGTGATTTAGCGCGCGCGATTTCGATCCCCGTTATCGCATCTGGCGGCATGAGTTCGTATGACGATATTAAAGCGCTATGCCATTATGAAAGCGAAGGCGTGACAGGCGCAATTTTAGGCCGCGCGATTTATGAAGGCGCGATTGACTTGGCAGAAGGCCAGGCATTGGCTGATCGCTTAAACCCGCCAACATAAGCATTCACGAGCAAAACTAAGAGAAAGGCGCCTCCATGGCATCATTAGCAGACCAACTTCTTAGCAAAGGCGTTGTTGATAAAAAGAAAGCAAAAAAATCACAACATCAAAAGCGCCAAGCAGAGAATAAAAATAGAAAAGCGGTTAAGTCCGGTAAGGCAGTTAAAGCTGACGGCATGTCGGCAGAGCTAGCGCAAGCTGCCCGTGAGAAGCAGCAACGCGATTTGGCGCTGAATAAAAAACGCGATACGGCACAGGCGAAAAAAGCACTCACCGCAGAAGTTGGGCAGATCATTACCACACATCATATCGCCATCCCAAAAGAAGCGGAGATAGCTTATAACTTTAGCCATAACAGCAAAGTTAAAAAACTCTATGTCACTGAGCAACAGCAGCAAGAGCTTACCCAAGGCTATCTCGCTATCGCGGTGGTAGGAGAAGGTTATGCTTTAATCCCGGATAAAATTGCCGAGCGAATAGCCAACCGGTTGCCAGAGCAGGTGGTCCGGATGCAAGCGGAGCAAACAGCAGATGAAAATGATCCGTATGCAGACTATCAAATCCCTGATGATTTGGTCTGGTGATGTGCATTAAAGGGGTGTGAGCATTTCCTTAGTTTAGTCAACCGCTTCTTTGCGCTCACGCTCATATTCCTCATAGGATTTGTTCGTACGCTCAATGCATTCAAAATAAGTGGGCGGCGGTTCTTTAACACACTTGTTACGCGCATCTAGGTGCAGTTTGTCATATATCGCTTCGTTGCTGCACCCAGCGATGCCAAGCATAAGCAAAACCATCAGCAATTTATTCATGGCTGACAGCCACCCTGTTCTTCAAAATAACGCACTAACACCAGCATTGCATTGTCCGTGGCGTATTGCTCACGCCGTAGTTCCATAAAACGAATAATAGCCGGCACATCAAATAATTCTTTTGGCTTATTGCAATACACTTTTTCCAGATAGTCAGTCTGTTCATCAAGCGTCGCTAGCAGGTCAAGCGCGCCGCCAACATAAGCCTGGATAATCGGATGATCACTGCATTCGCCGGGAGATGAATGACAGATGTCAGAAAACTGCTTCATTGTCAGCGCGGTAGCGCTGGGTACATGGAAGGTTAAGAGTAGGGTAATAAGGCTAGTTACGAGAAAACGAACATTCATGGGCATAATTCCCTTGACATAATTATTGTTAAACGATAATATATCATCATAAAACAACTATGTAAAGTGGAGTTTATAATGACCCGTCAATTTTCACGATTAATCGCTGTGGGCTGCATGGTAATACTGATTGTGGTTCTCGTTATCGCCCTGTATTTCCTGATCAATATTGAACTATTTGCCGCCATGGCCAGAAGTAATTTAGCCCTACCGATACAATGGCAGACCGTCTCCGACATGCAGTGGTACAGCTTGTGGCTGTTGACCGTCTTTTATGTTGCCACCGGTTTGGCTGGCCTCTACTTTTTACGCCGCGCGTTCTCCAACTTCGCGAAAGGACAGCTCTTTAATCACAGTAATAGCCGCGATCTACGACTGTTTTCAATCTTGCTGTTTGCACAGGCACTTGCCAAGCCCTTGCACTTCTCTATTTCCAGTATGCTGTTATCAATGAATCATCCTGCTGGCCAGAAAATGCTCTCTGTTTCCTTGGGGAGTGG
The DNA here is from genome assembly GCA_964598235.1 of uncultured Piscirickettsiaceae bacterium. Lineage (GTDB taxonomy): Bacteria > Pseudomonadota > Gammaproteobacteria > Nitrosococcales > Methylophagaceae > UBA652. The sequence continues at coordinate 6,660 of CAZRAY010000012.1, read as the reverse complement.
TGAAGTTAAAGTGATCGCACTGGCCATGATACTGTGGATCATGAGTGATCTATTGGTCAGAGGCAGCAATCTCGAAAACGAAAACAAACAGTTTATCTAGGGGATCTCAATGCCGATTGTTGTTAACCTGGATGTCATGCTGGCGAAACGTAAGATTCGCGGCAAAGAACTTGCTGCTGAAATCGGTATTACCGAGCAGAACTTATCGCTGCTACGCACCGGTAAAGTTAAGGGCGTGCGTTTCTTCACACTGGAGCAAATCTGCCATATTTTGGAATGTCAGCCAGGTGATATCCTCGAATTTGTTCCACGCGCTTTCGAGTAACAAGTACAATTAAAGGGGAACCTGACCTTTAATGCTAATGCCGTGACTAGGGTGGGGTGTCAATTCGGTGGAAACGGAAATGACTGGTGGGCGGCGCTGTCGAGCTTAACAAGATGCGCGATCATGCTGTAAAATAGTTTCTAGCAATTCAGCTGTGTAAAGAGAGCTTGTGTGATGGGGTTAGCAAAACGAATTATTCCTTGTTTGGATGTTGATAATGGACGCGTAGTGAAAGGCGTGCAGTTTGTTGATATCCGAGATGCGGGCGATCCGGTTGAGGTGGCGAAGCGTTATGATGAACAAGGCGCGGATGAAATTACCTTTTTAGATATTAAAGCGACGCATGATAACCGCGATACCTTGGTGCATGTAGTGGAAGCGGTGGCGAGCCAGGTGTTTATTCCTCTGACGGTTGGCGGCGGGATCCGCACGATTGCGGGTATTCGGCGCATGTTGAATGCGGGCGCGGATAAAGTGGGAATCAACTCGGCAGCGGTATCGAATCCTGAATTTGTGCGTGAGGCATGTGATAAATTTGGATCGCAGTGTATTGTGGTAGCGATTGATGCGAAATGTGTGTCTGCCGAAGGCGAGCCGAAGAAGTGGGAGATTTTTACCCACGGCGGTCGTAAACCCACGGGCATTGATGCGATTGAATGGGCGAAGAAGATGGTTGATTTTGGTGCAGGCGAATTATTGCTCACGAGTATGGATCGTGATGGCACGAAATCAGGATTTGATTTAGCGCTTACGCGCGCGGTGAGCGATGCCGTGGCGGTGCCCGTGATTGCTTCTGGTGGCGTGGGTGATTTGCAAGATCTAACCGATGGCGTGAAAGAAGGGCGAGCTGATGCAGTGTTGGCGGCGAGTATTTTCCATTTTGGCGAGCATACGGTGCAAGAAGCAAAGGCCCATATGGCAAGCCAAGGATTAGAGGTGCGTTTGTAATGTCAGCTGATTGGCTAGAGGAAGTTAAATGGGACGATTCAAATTTGGCACCTGTTATTACGCAAGAGTCAGAGACGAAGCAAGTGCTTACTTTGGCTTGGATGTCGCGTGAGTCGTTGGCGCTAACATTAGAAACGGGTTATGCGGTCTATTGGTCTCGATCGCGCCAAAAATTATGGTATAAAGGTGAAGAATCGGGCAATCAGCAGTTAGTAAAATCAATTCGCTTGGATTGTGATAAAGATGCGATCCTATTGGAAGTTGAACAAAAGGGCGGTATCGCCTGTCATACTGGGCGACATCATTGCTTTTATTTTGAGTTGGTGGACGGTGACCCTACTGGGAAAAAGTGGCAGCCAATGGAGCCTGTGTTGAAAGATCCGAAAGAGATGTATAACAAATGAGCGATATTTTAAAGCAATTAGGTGACGTATTAGAACAGCGGAAGCAATCCGATGCGGACGATTCTTATGTGGCGAGCCTATATAAGGCAGGGACAGATAAGATCCTGAAAAAACTGGGCGAGGAAGCAACGGAGACGGTGATTGCAGGTAAAGGTGGTAATCGTAATGAAATTATTTATGAAACTGCTGATTTATGGTTTCATAGTATGGTGTTATTGGCACATAATGATATTGCACCACAAGCGGTGTTAGATGAGCTTGCACGCCGATTTGGTTTGTCAGGTCTGGAAGAAAAATCGAGCAGGAGAAAATAATGTCAGATTGTTTATTTTGTAAAATAATCGCAGGCGATATTCCGTCGGTCTCCGTGTATGAAGATGATCAGATCTTTGTGTTTAAAGATATTAGCCCTGTGGCCGATATACATATTTTGGCGGTGCCAAAAAAGCATATTAAAAGTTTGGATGAACAAACGGAAGCGGATGCGGCATTGTTGGGCTATATGATGGGGAAATTGCCAGAATTAGCACAATCTCAAGGCTTAGAAGATGGTTTTAGAACGATTATTAATACCGGACCGGGTGGCGGCCAAGAAGTCGATCACCTGCATATTCATATTATCGGTGGGGATAACCTACCTGGATTTGGTTAGGAGAAGTTTATGTTAGGTGGAATCAGTGTGTGGCAGTTGCTTATTTTATTGGTGATTGTGGTGTTATTGTTTGGGACTAAGAAATTAACGTCTTTAGGCTCCGATTTAGGCGGCGCGATTAAGGGTTTTCGGAAAGCGGTGAAAGATGGCGATACGGATACGACATTAGCACATGATGATGCAGAAGATAGTGTTGTACAAAAAGAGTCAGAAAAAGATCACCAAGCGTAGGGTCTTAAGATGTTTGATATCGGGTTCTGGGAATTATTGCTGATAGGTGTCGTTGCCTTATTGGTGGTTGGGCCTGAGCGTTTGCCTAAGTTTGCGCGAGTAACGGGTTTGTGGATTGGTCGGGCGCAAGCGTCTATTCGCTCAGTGAAAAATGATATTAGCCGTGAATTACGTGCTGAAGAACTCAAACAATCGCTTAATGAGCCGTTTCAAGATTTGCAGGGTCTGCGAGATTTACCTGATTTGAAGGATATCATCGATATGGAATATGAAGATGAAATATTAGCAGAAGAGGCTGCCATTATCGAAACGGACAAAAACAAGGAAGATTCAGATGGCTGAGCAGGAGACAGGGCATAAAGAACAGTCACTGATTTCACATTTGGTTGAGTTACGTAATCGACTGTTATACGGTGTGATTGCGATACTGGTTCTAGCGGTCGCATTGCTTCCCTTCTCAAATGATCTTTATCAGTTCATTGCCGCGCCATTATTGGCCTATTTACCTGAAAATGGGACGATGATCGCCACCCAAGTGGCCGCGCCATTTTTAACCCCTTTCAAGCTGACGTTAAGCGTCGCTATTTTATTGGCGATGCCGGTGCTGCTCTATCAAATTTGGGCATTTGTTGCACCGGGCTTATATGATAAAGAACGCAAAATTGCTATGCCGCTGCTGTTCTCTAGTATTGTCTTATTTTTTCTCGGGATGATTTTCGCCTATTACGTTGTTTTCCCACTGATGTTTCAGTTTTTTACCGGCGCTGCCCCTGAAGGTGTGGCGGTGATGACGGATATCAGTCACTACCTCGATTTTGTACTCAAGCTGTTTTTTGCTTTTGGGCTGGCATTTGAGGTGCCCGTGGCAACCGTATTATTGGTGAAGACAGGTGTTTCAACGATTGAGAGTTTACGTGAAAAACGGGCATACGTTATCGTTGGTGCATTCGTGATGGGGATGTTGCTCACGCCGCCTGATGTTATTTCACAAACGTTGCTTGCGGTGCCTGTTTGGTTATTATTTGAGTTAGGTTTGTTTTGTTCGCGCTGGTGGGTGGTTGAAGCTGACACATCAAATACACCGTAATACGCGATGAAGCGTGCTCAAAAAATTCTCCAATCTACCTTTGGCTATAGGGAGTTTCGCCATGCCCAACAGGAAATAATTCAGCAAATTTTAGACGGCAACGATGCGCTAGTATTGATGCCAACGGGTGGTGGGAAATCTTTATGCTTCCAAATCCCTGCGCTGGTGCGAAGTGGCACGGCGATTGTAGTTTCGCCCTTGATTGCCTTGATGCAAGATCAGGTGGATGCTTTACAGCAATTAGGTATTAAAGCAGCTTTTTTGAATTCTAGTTTGAGTTTCCCCGAGGTGCAAGAAGTAGAAGATCAGTTGCGAGTAGGCGAATTAGACTTGCTCTATGTCGCGCCAGAAAGATTGCTGACCAGTGGCATGTTAGATTTACTGGATCAATGTGAACTGAGCTTGTTTGCGATTGATGAAGCACATTGTGTCTCACAATGGGGTCATGATTTTCGGCCTGAATATCAGAAGCTCAGAATCTTACACCAGCGTTATCCGAACATACCGCGCATTGCTTTAACTGCAACTGCCGATCAACGCACGCGCGATGAAATTATCAGCCAGTTGCAGTTAGATGATGCCCAGGTCTTTATCAATAGCTTTGATCGACCGAACATCCACTATGCGATTAGCGATGGCAATAATCCCAAGCAACGCTTATGGCAATTTTTGGAAACGAATCATCCTGAAGATGCCGGCATTGTTTATTGCCTCTCCCGTAAAAAGGTGGAGGCAACCGCGGAATGGCTAGCCGAGCAGGGGCGAAAAGCGTTGCCTTATCATGCGGGTTTACCACAAGAAACGCGGCAGCAAAATCAACAGCGGTTTTTGCGTGAAGAAGGTGTGATTATCGTGGCAACTATTGCGTTTGGGATGGGGATTGATAAGCCAGATGTGCGGTTTGTGGCGCATTTGAGTTTGCCTAAGAGCATTGAAGCTTATTATCAAGAAACAGGCCGTGCGGGCAGGGATGGCGCGCCGGCCAATGCATGGATGGCGTATGGTTTGCAGGATGTGATTACCTTACGGCAATTTACCCAAGAATCGACAGCCGATGAGGCGCATAAGCGGGTGGAATATCATAAGCTGGAATCGATGTTAGGTTTATGTGAATTAATTACCTGCCGCCGCCACGCCTTGCTGGCTTATTTTGATGAGATAGGCGATGCATCATGCGGGCAGTGTGATAATTGTGTGCGCCCCCCTGAGAAATGGGATGGCACAGAAGCGGCGCAAAAAGCCTTATCGTGTATTTATCGCACCGATCAACGATTTGGGGTGAACTATATTGTTGATATTTTGCAGGGTAAAACAGACGACCGTATTCAGCGTAATGGCCATGATCAGCTCAGCACGTTTGGCATTGGCACGGAGATGCCTGTTTCAGAATGGCGTAGTTTATTTCGACAACTTATTGCATTGGGTTATCTTGATATTGATATGGCGCGGCATGGTGCGCTGCGGTTAACGGAAAAATGTCGGCCGATTTTGCGTGGAGAAGAAAAGCTGGAATTACGCAAACAAGTAAAACCAGAAAAAACGGCGAAAGGGAGCAAACAGAAAACAGCCATTCGGCCACAAGATCAGTCTTTGTGGGATGCCCTGCGTGTATTGCGGATGAAGTTGGCAGAAGAGGCTGGTGTGCCGCCGTATGTGATTTTCCATGATGCGACGTTGCAAGAAATGGTGAAGAAGCGGCCAACGATTGAAAATGAATTTACCAAAATATCGGGGGTGGGCGGCCAGAAGTTGGCACGCTATGGTGCCGCCTTTATGGCAGAAATAGCCCAATATCCCTTATCTGAATTATTGGATAATCGGCTAAGTGATACGGTGAATGAAACCCTAATGTTATATCAACAATCGAACACGATTAAAGAGATTGCCAAACAGCGTGAAATTACAGAGAGCACGGTATATACCCATTTGGCAGATGCAATTGAAGTGGGGCTGCTCAACGTGCGTGACGTCATCGGCTTGGAAGATGTTGCTTATGATGAAATTGTGGCCTTGATCGAGTCGCAAAATGAAGATGAAAAAGGCAGGTTGAAGCCTATTTTTGATGCGCTGGATGGTGAGGTGGATTACGGTGTTCTAAAGTGTGTACAGATGTCGATATGATATTTTTGTTGGGACTTCTCTCACACGCACAAAAAAAGCCCTACGATGATCTGCCATAGAGCCCTAATTGTTTTGTATAACAGCGCATACTACACGTCTAGCATTCACCTTTTTGTTTTACAAAAAATAAGCCCCTCCTTTTTAACCCATTAGGCGCTTATATAACAATCATACATCTAGAATATGAACGCAAGCTGAATGGAATTATTGATATCGGTGATATAAAAGACGGCTACAAAAAAGCCCCGCGGTGATCTGCCGCGAGGCTTTTGATGTTTTGCTTAAAGGATTAACTTAGCGTGTGAATTCTGGATAGGCTTCCATACCACATTCGCTAATATCAACACCTTCATATTCTTCTTCTTCGCTGACGCGAATGCCCATAATCATTTTGATAATATACCAAGTGATAAAGCTGGCTGCGAATACCCAGATGAAGATAGTTGCGGCACCAACAAGTTGACCTACAAGGGTAGCAGCAGGATTTGTTAGCGGCACTGCAAGCAGACCCCACAAACCAACTGTACCATGCACAGAAATCGCACCGACTGGATCATCAATACGTAGTTTATCAAGTGTAATGATTGAGAAAACAACCAACACACCACCAATGCCACCGATGATGGTTGCCATTAGAGGTGTAGGCGTATCAGGGCCTGCAGTAATCGCAACAAGACCCGCCAATGCGCCGTTAAGCACCATGGTTAAGTCTGCTTTACCAAATAATACACGTGCTACTAATAAAGCCGCAATAACACCACCGGCTGCTGCTGCATTGGTATTCAAGAACACCATTGCAACCGCATTCGCACTAGCCATATCGCCTAATTTCAATACAGAACCACCATTAAAGCCGAACCAACCCATCCATAAGATGAATGTTCCTAATGTC
>CAZRAY010000011.1:8487-42066 GCA_964598235.1 uncultured Piscirickettsiaceae bacterium | reverse complement strand
GATGTTAGCCCGTTTGAAACAGCAGAATTATCAAGTGGCTATATGCAAGTTGCGGAAGGTAGTTGTGGTGACGACATGCCTAAGACAGGTGAAGCCAAATGTGGCGCTGAAATGAAAGAAAAAATGGCCGAAGGAAAATGTGGCGAAGCAAAATGCGGCGCTGAAATGAAAGAGAAAATGGGTGAAGGCAAGTGTGGTGAAGCGAAATGTGGTGCGAGCAAAGTGGACGCAGACTTTTTAGCAAATAACTCATCTTATGTTGCTGCGATGGGTGCGATGAAAGCGGCCAATGAAGGCAAATGTGGTGAAGGTAAATGTGGCGGCGACAAATAAGGCCAGCATTTGATAAGAAGTATTAATATGAAAGGGCTCATTTACGGGCCCTTTTTTATAACAGCTTGGATGGGGAGAGTATGATGTCTTTATATCGTATTGGGAATTTTTTTCAAGATTTATTAGATAAAACACGCGGCCTGGATTTTCTCGGCCCCTTGGCATTACGTTTATATTTAGCCCCTGTATTTTGGATGGCAGCAAATAATAAATGGAATCCATTTGATAGCGAGAGCTCATTAGATGGCGTGGTGCAATGGTTTGGCAATAAGGAATGGGGCTTAGGTTTGCCATTCCCTGAGGTGATGGCTCATTTAGCTTGGGCAACAGAATATTTTGGTGCTATTTTATTATTTTTAGGCTTGGCAGTGCGTTGGATATCCGTCCCGCTCATGTTCACGATGATTGTGGCCGCAGTAACCGTACATTGGCAAAATGGCTGGTTGGCGATTTCAGATTCTGCTGGCGAGCAAGTGGCGGCAGCACGTAGTATTTTAAAAGAAAATGGTAATTATGAATGGTTAACAGAACAAGGTAATTTCGTGGTATTAAATAATGGGATTGAGTTTGCCACCACCTATTTTATTATGCTACTGGTCTTATTCTTTATTGGGGCAGGAAAATATTTTAGTTTAGATCATTGGATTGCAAAAAAATATCGAGACAAAGGGTTTAGAGATGCATTTTAAGAAAAATCGTTGGAATGAGCCTGCGGCAAGTGAAATCACAGATTATGACGTATATCTGAAGCGTCGTGCTTTCTTGGCAGGAGGGGCCGCTTTGGCCTTGGGCAGTGTGGGTGGGGTGGCGTTCGCGAAGGATACAGATATTGTTGTGCCAGAACCTACGTGGACTGATTTGGCAACCAGTGCTTTATCGGTTGATGAAGAGAAGACGTCATTTAAAGATGTCACAACCTACAATAATTTTTATGAGTTTGGCACAGGTAAAGACCAGCCAGCTAAAAGAGCCGTAGGCTTTCCTGAGAATTCATTGCCTTGGGAAATAAAGGTCGAAGGGGAGTGTGATAATCCAGGTACATTTAGTTACGATGATTTTATCAAACCGCATACTTTGGAAGAACGTATTTATCGGATGCGGTGCGTGGAAGGCTGGTCTATGGTAATTCCGTGGGTAGGTTTTTCACTTGCTGATGTGTTGAAGCGAGCGCAACCAAACTCTAAAGCGAAATTCGTGGAATTTATCTCACACTACGATCCTGACATTATGCTGAAGCGAAATGTATTGGATTGGCCTTATACGGAAGGTTTGCGAATCGATGAAGCAATGAATCCGTTAACGATGTTAGTCGTAGGCTTATATGGGCAAGAATTGTTAGGACAAAACGGTGCGCCACTTCGTTTGGTGGTGCCTTGGAAATATGGTTTTAAGAGTATTAAGTCTATTGTGGGTATTCGTTTTGTCGAAGAAATGCCACAATCTGCATGGATGAAAGCAGGGCCAAGAGAATATGGTTTTTATTCTAATGTTAATCCTGAGGTTGACCATCCACGCTGGAGCCAAAGCCGTGAACGCCGTATTGGTGAGTTTCGTAAGCGTAAAACATTAATGTTTAATGGCTATGAAGAGCATGTTGCCAGTCTATACGACGGTATGGATTTAGTTAAAAACTTTTAGGGCGGCTATTCGGTGTCAAAATTTAAAATAGGCGTGTTTGCCCTGAGTTTAGTGCCTGCTATTTGGCTGGCATACGCGTTATTCAGCAATCAATTAGGCGCCAACCCTATTGAAGTGGTTACGCGTAATTTGGGTGACTGGGCCATGCGCTTTTTATGGTTAACTTTACTGATTACGCCCTTGCGGTGGCTAACAGGCTGGAATCAATTAATGACGATTCGGCGAATGCTCGGTTGTTATGTGTTTTTTTATGCGGTGCTGCATGTAACGATGTATCTCTGGCTTGATCAGTTTTTTGAGTGGGATGAAATTGTAAAAGACATTATCAAACGCCCCTTTATCACCATTGGTTTTTTTACCTTTAGTGCACTAATCCCGCTGGTTATTACCTCCAATAATCGGATGGTAAAACGATTAGGAGGTCGGCGCTGGAAGAAATTGCATCGCCTGACGTATGCTATCGCTATCGCGACATCAGTGCATTTTTATATGATGGTGAAACAAGATAAAGCAGAGCCTTTGTTTTACATTGCATTGCTTGTTTTATTATTGGGTGTGCGAGTGTATCGCCATTATCGAAAACAAGCACCCAAAGCGTCCCCAGCCACTTAAAGTGTAAACCTTATCTAAACGCAAGTGTACGCCATGCTTGGAACGCTTTTTTATGCCCGAAAAACGCGTTATTTCTGCTTTAGAAGCCCCTCAAAAACTGTTACAATGCTACGTTGTTTATGAGCGTCGCTTCTGAATGGAAGTGAGCGTCCCCTCAAAGTTTAAGAAGGTATGTATGACTGATTTTGTTGATAACGATCCACAAGAAACACAAGAATGGCTAGACGCATTAGAATCATTAATTGAAGTTGAGGGTGATGAGAAAGCACATCATCTATTAGAAAAGCTCATCGATGTGGCACGCCGTTCTGGTATTAATATGCCTTATACCGCGAATACAGCGTATATCAACAGCATCCCGGTGGACCAACAAGAACGGATCCCTGGTAATCAAGAAATGGAAGCAAAACTGCGTTCTTATATCCGTTGGAATGCGATGGCAATGGTGACCAAGGCGAATATGAAGCCTGGTGCGGTGGGTGGCCATATTGCCAGTTTTTCCTCATCGGCCACTTTATATGATGTGGGCTTTAATCATTTCTTCAAGGGTGATGAGTATGGAAATGGCGCTGATATGGTGTTTTTCCAAGGCCATATCTCACCCGGTATCTATGCCCGTTCATTCCTAGAAGGTCGCTTAAGCGAAGAGCAATTATTAAACTTCCGTTTTGAATCAGATGGCAAGGGCTTATCGTCTTACCCTCATCCTTGGTTAATGCCGGATTATTGGCAGTTCCCAACCGTGTCCATGGGCTTAGGGCCTATTTTGGCGATTTATCAAGCGCGTTTCATGAAATATATGGAACATCGTGAAATCAAAGAAACAGCTGGCCGGAATGTATGGGCATACTTGGGTGATGGCGAAATGGATGAGCCAGAATCATTAGGTGCAATTACCTTGGCGGGTCGTGAGAAGCTTGATAACTTAACGTTTGTGATTAACTGTAATTTACAGCGTTTAGATGGTCCAGTACGCGGTAACGGTAAAATCATCCAAGAGCTTGAAGCGATCTTCCGTGGTGCGGGTTGGAATGTGATTAAAGTGGTGTGGGGTTCTGAATGGGATCAGCTGCTTGCCAAAGATAAAACAGGTTTATTGCTTAAGCGCATGGAAGAAGTCGTGGATGGCGAGTATCAAAACTATAAAGCAAAAGATGGTGCGTTTGTACGCAAGCATTTCTTTGGTAAATATCCAGAGTTATTAGAAATGGTCTCGGATATGACCGACCAAGATATCTGGCACTTAAGCCGTGGTGGACACGACCCACGTAAAATTTACGCTGCGTATAAGAAGGCAAGTGACCATAAAGGCCAGCCGACAGTTATCCTTGCTAAAACCGTAAAAGGTTATGGCATGGGCGATGCCGGTGAAGCGCAGAATACAACGCATTCGCAAAAGAATTTAGATTTAGAGCAAATGAAGCGTTTCCGTGATCGCTTTAATATCCCTGTATCGGATGCTCAAATCGGTGATATTCCATTCATCACCTTAGAGGATGAGAGTGAAGAAAAGAAATATTTATTAGAACGTCGTGAAACCTTGGGTGGTTTCTTGCCAAAACGGAATCATTCAGCCCCCGCATTAAAAACGCCGGATTTGAAGATATTTGATGCCGTAATGAAATCAACAGGCGAGCGTGAAATTTCAACCACAATGGCATTTGTGCGTATTATCACGGCATTGATTCGTGATAAGGCGGTAGGTAAAAACATTGTACCTATCGTGCCTGATGAAGCGCGTACCTTTGGTATGGAAGGTTTATTCCGCTCATTTGGTATCTATTCTTCATCTGGCCAGCTTTATGAACCTGAGGATTCAGGTAAAGTGATGTGGTATCGCGAAGATACCAAAGGCCAGATCTTGCAAGAAGGGATCAATGAAGCGGGCGCGATGTCTGAATGGATATCCGCGGCAACCGCCTATTCAAACTATGACATCAATATGGTGCCATTTTATATCTACTATTCTATGTTTGGTTTCCAACGGATTGGTGATTTGGCATGGCTAGCGGGTGATATCCAGGCAAAAGGCTTCTTGATCGGCGCCACAGCAGGGCGTACCTCACTGAATGGGGAAGGCTTGCAACATCAAGATGGCCATAGCTTAATCCAAGCGAACACGATTCCAAACTGTATCAGCTACGATCCAACTTATGCCTATGAAATGGCGGTGATTGTGCATGATGGTTTCCGTCGCATGTATGAAGAGCAAGAAAGTGTGTTCTATTACATTACGGCGATGAATGAAAATTATACCCATCCTGCGATGCCAAAAGGCGCGGAAGCAGGTATCTTGAAAGGCTTGTATCAGCTTAAAACGGGTGGTAAGCATAAATTAAAAGCCCAGTTATTGGGTAGTGGTACGATTTTACGTGAAGTAGAAGCGGCGGCTGAGATGCTTGAGAAAGACTGGAAAGTATCTGCCGATGTGTGGAGCGCGACCAGCATCAATGAATTAACGCGTGAGGCGATGGATGTTGATAGATATAACCGTTTGCATCCCACCGCTGACAATAAACATAGCTATATTGAAGCATGTTTAGATAAGCAGCCAGGCGTGGTGGTGGCGGCAACAGACTATATGCGTTTATATGCGGAGCAACTTCGTCCTTGGATTAAAGCGCCTTATACCGTATTAGGTACAGATGGTTTTGGGCGCTCAGACACGCGTGAGAAATTGCGTAGCTTCTTCGAGGTTGATCGTTATCATGTTGTGGTGGCCACGCTGGATACCTTGGCAAATAATGGCGATATCAAAGCGGATGTCGTTGAAAAAGCGATTAAACAATACAAAATCAATGCAGATGCATTGAATCCGACTAAAAGATAAGGCATCGAAATGGCAGATTTAATTGATTTAGTGGTTCCCGATATCGGTGATTTTGATGAGGTCGAAATTATCGAGGTATTAGTGTCTGTTGGTGATACGGTTGAGGAAAACCAAGATCTCATCACTTTGGAATCCGATAAGGCGGCAATGGAAATTCCCGCTTCACATGCAGGTGTGATTAAAGAGTTCAAAGTGGCGATGGGTGATAAGGTCAAAGAAGGCTCTGTTATTGCCGTGATTGAAGCAAGTGCTGGGGCAGCAAGCACACCAGAAGCTGCTCCAAAAGTAGAAGAAAAAGCAGCCACTGCACCTAAAACAAAAACTGCACCGGTTGCAGCAGTCGAACCTGAATTAGTTGAAAGCATTCCCTTTGCACCGGATACAAAATCTGGTGCAAAACATGCGCATGCGTCGCCTTCGGTGCGTCAGTTTGCCCGTGAACTAGGTGTTGTGCTTAGTACGGTGAGTGGTTCTGGCGTAAAAGGTCGGATCACGAAGGCAGATGTACAAAATTTTGTGAAACAAAAAATCAATGCCCCTGTAGCTGCTGCCGGTGGCGCTGCAATTCCACCTGTGCCAGTAGGAAATTATGGAAAGTTTGGTGAAATTGAAAGCGTTGAACTCTCTCGTATTAAGAAAATTTCAGGCAAGCATTTACACGCCTGTTGGTTAAATATCCCCCATGTCACGCAATTTGATGAAGCTGATATAACCGAGCTAGAAGCATTCCGAAAAGGGCAGAAAGATTCTGCAGCGAAACAAGGTGTGAATTTAACGCCGTTGGTATTTATTATGAAGGCCGTTGTGGCGAGTTTGAAACGTTATCCTGAGTTGAATGCATCGCTGAGTGAAGATAAAGAAACGCTGATTGTGAAAAGTTATTACAACATTGGTGTCGCAGTCGATACGCCAAATGGTTTGATGGTGCCGGTGATTAAAGATGTGGATAAAAAAGGCTTTATAGAATTGGCGGGTGAATTAGGCGAAATCAGTGCGCGGGCACGTGATGGCGCATTAACGGCGAAAGACTTACAAGGCGGCACATTCTCAATTTCTAGCTTAGGCGGTATCGGTGGTAGCCACTTTACCCCCATTGTGAATGCGCCTGAAGTGGCGATCCTCGGCGTCGGTCGGCATAAAATGGCACCAGTGTGGGATGGTAAAGAATTTCAACCGCGTTTGATGTTACCGCTGTCGGTTTCTTATGATCACCGCGTGGTCGATGGTGCGATGGGTGCGCGGTTCACAACCTGCCTCAGCCAAACATTATCTGATATTAGAAAGGTGATGTTATGAGTACGATTGAAATAACCGTCCCCGATATTGGTGATTTTGATGCAGTAGAAATTATTGAAGTATTGGTCAGCGTTGGCGATGAGATCGAAGCGAATCAAGATTTGATTACGCTTGAATCAGATAAAGCTGCGATGGAAATTCCCAGCACAGAATCTGGCAAGATTATCAGTATGAATGTGGCAGTGGGTGACAAAGTGGCAGAAGGTGCCGTGATCTTAACGCTAGAAGTGGCAGCTAAGGCTGAAACAGTGCCTAAAGCTGCACCGGTAGCAGCGACAACACCTGAAAAAATAGCGCCCACACCCACTGCGGTTAGCAGTGCTGCTGGTGATGCAGATATCCAAGCCGAAGTATTAGTATTAGGCTCAGGCCCTGGCGGCTATACAGCAGCTTTCCGTGCGGCAGATTTAGGCAAGAAAGTGGTGATGATCGAGCGCCATGAGCGGATCGGTGGCGTGTGTTTGAATGTGGGCTGTATACCGTCAAAAGCGTTATTGCATACCGCTCAAATTATCAATGAAGCAGCCGATATGGCGCCGCATGGTGTGACCTTTGCAAAGCCCGATGTTGATATTCGTAAAATTGAATCATGGAAAAATAGCATTGTTGAAAACCTAACGGGCGGTTTAGTCGGTTTAGCAAAACGCCGTAAAGTCACGATTATTCAAGGCGAAGCACGTTTTTCTGGTTCACATACGATGAAAGTGACCACCAAAGACGGCGAGCAAACTATTGGTTTTGAAAAATGTATTATCGCAGCGGGTTCTCGGGTTAGTAAAGTGCCTGTATTCCCCAATGATGATCCTCGGATGATGGATTCTACGGATGCCTTAGATTTAGAAGAAGTGCCAAAAAGCTTATTAGTGATTGGTGGCGGTATTATCGGGCTAGAGATGGCAACGGTATATAACGCATTAGGCTCTAAAATCACGATTGTGGAAATGCAAGATGGCTTGATTCCCGGTGCAGATAAAGACATTGTGAAACCCTTATTGAAAAAGGTACAAGGCCAATACGAAGCAATTTACTTGAATACCAAAGTGGCGAGCATTGAGCCGCAGAAAAAAGGCTTAAAAGTTACGCTGGAAGGCAAAGATGCGCCTGATACCGTTACCTTCGATAAGATTTTAGTGGCCGTTGGCCGCTCGCCTAATGGCAAATTGATTGATGCCGATTTAGCGGGTGTTGCCGTTGATGACTATGGCTTTATCAATGTTGATGCCCAGATGACAACTAATGTGCCGCATATCTATGCCATTGGCGATATTGTTGGCCAACCTATGTTGGCGCATAAAGCAGTGCATGAAGCCAAAGTGGCTGCGGAAGTGATTGCCGGCCATAAATCAGCCTTTGATCCGATGACAATTCCATCAGTTGCCTACACGGATCCCGAAGTGGCTTGGATGGGCTTAACTGAAATTGAAGCGAAAGCGCAAGGCATTGACTATGTGAAAGGGGCCTTCCCTTGGGCGGCCAGTGGTCGTAGCTTGAGCTTAGGCCGCGATGAGGGCTTGACCAAAGCTTTATTTGAAAAAGAAACAGGTAAGATCATCGGTGCGGGAATTGTAGGGCCGAATGCAGGCGAACTCATTGCAGAGGCCGTATTAGCGTTAGAAATGGGCGCGGATGCAGAAGATATTGGCTTAACGATTCACCCGCATCCTACGCTGTCAGAAACATTGGCATTTGCTGCTGAAATGGCAGAAGGTACTATTACTGATTTGATGCCGCCTAGAAAAACGCTACACTCCAAATAAATAGATTTGTCATCTCAACAAGAAGGAGAGATCTTATTAAACCTAAAAGATTCCTCCCTACTGTCGGAATGACAGTGCCACGGATTAAGTATGCCTGAAAAAATATCACCTTTACGTCCGCCGCTTAAATGGGCGGGCGGTAAACGCTGGTTACTTCCAAAGCTTAGCAAAGTTTGGGAAAAACATATAAAGGCGCATCCGAATACCAGGCTAGTTGAGCCTTTTTGTGGCGGCTTATCGGTTGCGCTTGGGTTGCAGCCTAAAACCGCATTACTTAATGATGTGAATGCCTCCGTTATCAATTTCTATCAGCAAATTCAGCAGGGCCTAACCCTCAATATTGCCCTCGAAAATGATGAAGCAGCTTATTACGCACAGCGTAAGAAATTTAACGAACTCAATCAAGCGGGTGGCTCGGATAAGATAACCGCACAGCTATTCTATTATCTGAATAGAACAGGCTATAACGGTCTCTGTCGCTTTAACCAATCAGGTGGTTATAATGTGCCCTTTGGACGTTATAAAACCATCAATTATCAAGCTGACTTTTTGGCATATCAAGATCTCTTATCGCAATGGGAATTTGCCAATCAAGATTTTGAAGCCTTGGATTTAAAATCGGGAGATTTTGTGTATGCGGATCCGCCTTATGATGTGCCGTTCCGTCAATATTCGCAGCAAGGTTTTGCTTGGGGAGATCAAATTCGTTTGGCGGAATGGTTGGTGAAACATGACGGACCCGTTGTCTTATCTAATCAAGCAACACCACGAATTAAAGTCTTATACCGAGATTTGGGTTTTAAACTCAGCTATCTTGATGCGCCAAGGCGTATTAGTTGTAAAGCCAGCGGCCGACATGCTGTTAAAGAAGTGATAGCAACCCACAACCTTTGATATAATAACGCCTTCTCACGAGTCGTCTTTTCCGCCATTCCGGCGTTAAAAACAGTCTCAAAATGCTCACTTACCCATGTAAGCTGCGCTTTTTCGACTATTTTTGCCTTGGTATGACGAAAAATACTTATCGTGAAAAGGCATTATCGGTTGTAATTTAATTGAACGGGAACAAAGCTTCATGGCGAATAAAAAGAAAGTAGTGCTGGCATATTCTGGTGGTTTGGATACCTCTGTGATCCTGAAATGGTTAGAAGATGAATATGACTGCGAAGTGGTGACGTTTACTGCTGATTTAGGGCAGGGCGAAGAAGTTGAACCCGCGCGCGCTAAAGCAGAGGCCATGGGCATTAAAGAAATCTATATTGAAGATTTGCGCGAAGAATTTGCCCGCGATTATGTGTTCCCCATGTTTCGCGCCAATACGATTTATGAAGGTGAATATTTACTCGGCACCTCGATTGCGCGGCCATTGATTGCCAAGCGTTTGGTTGAAATTGCACAAGAAACCGGTGCGTTTGCTATTTCGCATGGCGCAACGGGCAAAGGCAATGACCAAGTGCGGTTTGAATTAGGGGCTTATGCCTTGATGCCTGATGTGCAAGTGATTGCGCCATGGCGTGAGTGGGATTTGAACTCTCGTCAGAAACTCCTTGATTATGCAGCAGAACATGGCATTGCAGTCGAGATGAAACGCGGCAAAAAATCACCTTATTCAATGGATGCCAACTTGCTGCATATTTCATATGAAGGCGATATCCTAGAAGATCCTTGGAATGAGCCAGAAGATGATATGTGGCGTTGGAGCGTGTCTCCTGAAAAAGCACCCGATGAAGCAACCTATCTCGAGTTTGACTATCTGAAGGGCGATATCGTCGCTATTAATGGCAAGGCGATGTCACCGGCCACGGTTATGGAATATCTGAATGAAGTGGGTGGCGCCAATGGCGTGGGTCGCTTAGATATGGTTGAAAATCGCTATGTGGGCATGAAAGCGCGCGGTTGTTATGAAACCCCAGCGGGCACGATTATGTTGCCAGCCCATCGCGCCATTGAATCGATTACGCTTGATCGCGAAGTCGCGCATCTAAAAGATGAGCTCATGCCGCGTTATGCCAATCTGATTTATAACGGTTATTGGTGGTCTCCAGAGCGTGAAATGCTGCAAGAGATGATTGATAAATCGCAAGAACATGTGAACGGCAAAGTGCGTTTGAAACTCTATAAAGGCAATGTGACCGTTGTGGGTCGTGCATCGGATACCGATAGCTTATTTGATGAATCGATTGCGACCTTTGAAGATGATGACGGTGCCTATAATCAGCAAGATGCAGAAGGGTTTATTAAGCTGAATGCATTGCGCTTGCGGACGTTGGCGAGAAAGCGCTAATTTATCGTGATATCCTACCCTAGGATTTCAAGAAGGATCTTGGCATCAGGGATCGATGGTCTTACTATGGCGATTTTAGCTCTCGTAATATTATCTTTTGGCTCAGGTTTTGGCTTACAAGGGGGGTACTCTGTCTTATTTGTGGGCCTCCTAGTTTTCTTACTCGAACCATTATTGGTATCGTTCACGGGGGGCTCTTTCGGCCACCATATTCTGGGAATAAAAGTAGTGGATAAGGCAAGCGGGAAGCCTATTAATATATTTCCTGCCATAATTAGATTCGTCATTAAAATACTTTTTGGAACGTTCGCTTTTTTGTCTATTAATACAACAAAACAGTATCAAGCTCTTCATGATCTGTCGGTTGGCTCTATCGTTGTGTTAAAAAATCCAAACAATCTGCGGGCTCATGAAATATTGGGCGAAAATATTATCGAAGAAGAAGGTTATATGTATCCGTCTAGCGTGCGTAGGATATCAATGATGCTTGCTTATAATTCTATGACTTTTGTTTTGTTAAGCATTTCTAACGTACTATTTCTGTCAGAGTCTTGCCTCTATGAAAATATGTGTTCTGAATTTGAGTATATTACTTCCCTGATTATGAGTATGTTGTGGATTATTTTGATTTTTGCAATTGTTATATTATGCTGGAAAGGGTTACTATTCGGCTGTAGGCGAATCAGTTCCGATCAGCCGTAACACGAGCGCTAAACTAATCCAACTTCTGCTCCCAACCCACAACAACATCATTATCCAGCGTAATCCGTAATTCATAGCGGTTGCCGCGTTGGTGATCGTATTTCCAGATTTCTTTTTTCTTAGTTTTGAGCACTTTGACATCAATATCTTCGGGTTCGCCGATGGCATCGATCAATTGTTCAGCGGTTTGGCCTTGCCAGAATTGGCGGCGCATGATGTTATCCACCACTTCTTTATCTTGATATTTAGCCATAAGGTTTTTAGAGCGCACGTGTTTTAGGATTGAACGAACAATAAGAAAGAGGGTGATGATGCTGACCACACCCAATGCAAGTATGGGCCAGCCATAGCTATTTTGTAGGTGATAGATGCCGTAGGCAGGTAATCCCAGTAAGCCTAGCCATAGGATGGTTCTTAATAGTATTTTGATGGTGTATTCTCCGCAAATAAGAACTTGAGCATTTAAGTTTTTGCCTAATCAAGATGTATTAATCATCATTAAATCGGGCAACAGCATGGATTGCAAGCAAGTTTAATCTTTTTCTTATGAAATATTCACATTTTAATAAAGCTTACATATTGTTGGTAGGTTATAATTTGCATCTAAATTTAGATATAACTCTCTTTTAATAGAAATAAGGCGTCGATAATAAAATGAATAGAACTAAGAATAGTTTATTATGTGGTTTGATTTTCATCACCTCTTCAATATTTGGCATGCAAGCTAATGCGGCACCTTTTAGCACGACCTTTGATGCAAGCGCAGAAGGCTGGTTTCTAACGAACCAGAATACGGGTACACCGATAGTAGACCCTATGAGTTATTCAGGAGATGGGACAACTGCGAGCCTTGGATGTGCTATTACGACCACAGGACTTTCTAATATTAGTATTGCAGGGGCCAGCCCAACAGGGACGAATTATGCTGCTGATGTAGATTCCACCGGTGGCATTACATGGTTCCGCAGCCCTGATTTGGGTGGTTTGGATATGGCCAGTACATTAGGCGGCACGGTCTCTTTTTCCTCATATACTTATCAACTTGTCCCTACTCCAGGCGGCCCACCACCGGGTGGATGGACAGAAACAGCAGCACCGAATAACACAGATGGTCATATGAAAGTAGAGCTTGAAGGTACAAATGGTACCGTTGTTCAACTGATCACGGCTTCTTCTTTTGACAAAACGCCTTGGCAAGCTGGAAATTGGATCGATTTTTCTTTTCCTATTGATGATGCCAGTTGGACTGGGACACTAGCAGATTTAAATGGGGTGCTTGCTTCTGTCAGAAACATTAGAATTAGGGCGGAATTTATATTTGGTGGTAATTCTAATGTGTGTAGTACAACTGAATATTTTGCGCTTGATGAGTTTAGAATGAATGATCCTGCAGCCCCTAGCTTAATTGTTGACAAACCTGCGCCCACCAATGCCGATGAAGACGGCAGCGGCACGGTGACAGTGGGCGATACATTGACTTATACAATCACGGCAACAAACAATGGGAATGTGGATTTAAACAATGTGATTGTCAGCGATCCTTTAATTACCCCAACAGCAGGGACAACGCCTTGTGCAACCGTTGCGCCAGCAGGGATCTGTACTTTAATCGGCACATACCAAGTATTACCTGCTGATCTCACGATAGGCCAAATATTTAATACGGCTACAGCAGATAGTGATGAAACAGGCGCCGTAACCGAGACGGAAACAACAATAGTTGTGGCATCGCCAATAGGCCCAGCCCCAGCGATGATTCCTGTTTTAAACAAATGGGCATTGCTATTATTGACATTGCTATTAGCGCTTTCTGTTCGGCGATATCAGTTCAGATAAACGCCATATAAACCTTACTTTTTACCCTTAAGTTGGGCTAATTTAGCCGCACCGTAGGCGGCTTCGGTTTGCGTCGCTATTGCAACGGGAACGGCGTGGTGCTGCTGACGGATTGTTTGCCAGCTTGGATTATTAGCGCCACCACCGACGGTGTTAATCTGTTTTATGGGTGATGCACCTGCCTGGATGAGTGCTTGATAGCCTTCGGCTTCGATTCGGGCGATGCCTGATAACAACCCATGTAGAAACAGACTGTCGCTGCGCGGTCTGGGGGCAAGTTCTGGTGATTTGTTTGGCGCATAAACTGGGAAGCGTTCACCGGTTTTGAGCAGGGGGTAATAATACGGTGGCGTTTGATTCAGATTTATTTGTTTGCTCAACGTTTCTATTTCAGCCGTATTGAAATAATGGGCGATCACTGCGCCGCCCGTGTTCGAGGCGCCACCGACTAGCCAATGATTGCCGAGCCGATGACTGTATACACCTTGTTTAGGTAGGAAAATAGGCTTATCTGAAATAAGTTTGAGCACCAGCGTTGAGCCGAGCGAGGTGACGGCATCGCCAGGTTGATTTGCACCGGTGGCAATCAATGCGGCAATGCTATCTGTGGTGCCTGCGATTAGGGTGGGAGGGTGTGAGAGCTTAAATTCATGGGTGAGTGTATCAGAAAGGACACCAATGGCTGTGCCGGGCGGTACGACTTGCGGCAGAATATTCATATCTAATAAATTTTCCATCCAATCTGGCCATTGTTGTTCGATGGGATCATAACCTGATTTAAGGGCGTTATTTTCATCGCTAATACTGAGCGACGCACCGAGCTTAAAATTTATCCAGTCGGCTTGATGTAGGAGTTTTCGATTAGGCGTGTTATTGGTTTGTTGTAATAAATGCAATGTTTTGGCAAGACCACTTTGTGCACCGTGGGCACCACTTTCTTCGGGTGCATATTTTGCTATCTTGTCAGCTTGTTCGGCAACCGCATGGTGATACATGAGAATGGGTGTGCGTGGTTTGCCTGTGTCATCCGTCAGCATAACAGAGCCTGATGTGGCGGCGACTACGATAGATTCAATCGTCCAGCGAGTATTGCAATCAGATATTAACTGCTGTAGACAATGATAAACAGCTTGCCAATGCAAGATGGGATCTTGGCTTGTATCGGCACAATGAACGAGTGCAATACGGCTTGAGGCAATAATATCGCCGCTTTCATCAATCGCGATAGCCCGGCAACCTGAGGTGCCGAGGTCAATACCAATAAAAGCGGATGGTGTTGGCATGAAGAATATCGTCATTCCCGCGGAGACGGGAATATAGGACGGCTAAATCAAGGTAAAACCACTTGCTCAGGCGCGGCCCAGTCTACTTTCCGATGTTCAACAACAACCGAGGTATACACGCCACCACGGACATTAAACACGCCAGTGACACGCATAAAACGAGGATTGCATGCCGCCACTAAATCATCTAGGATTTGATTAGTGACCTTTTCATGGAAGGCACCTTCATCACGATAAGACCAGATATAGAGTTTATAGGATTTGAGTTCTACACAAAGTTGATCGGGCACATATTCAAGCTTGATTTCCGCAAAATCAGGCTGGCCTGTTTTGGGGCATAGGCAAGTAAATTCTGGGGTATCGATGCGAATCGTGTAGTCCCTTTCAGGGCGGGCATTTTCGAAGGTTTCAAGTTGTTTGCTAGGTAAGGTAGACATAAAGGTTCTCAATAAAGTGCTTTCGTATTATAGTAGTCGTTATATGTGACTATTATCCCTTAGTTAATGGATTATGACTATGCTTGAGTTTGTTGTTCTATGCGTTATTGCAGTGGCAGGCTGGCTTTTTTGGAAAAAAAAGGCAGATACGCGTGGCCGCATGCGTCAATCTGTGTCGCCCCGGCAAGAACCCACTATTACAACAATAGAAGGCCCCATCATTAAACGCACTGCGCCAGATCAAGTTGAGCTAAATCTAGACCCATTGAATATGCCCTTATGGGCTGATGCGCAAGGCGAAAAACCAAATGAAGAGGCGATAACTGAAGATCAGTATGGGGATGTAGATGTTGAAGCAGAATTAGATGCCGCATTGGATGAATTGCAGGCAGAAATAACACCTGCGGAAGAGGCGGGAACAGCTGCGCCAGCGCCTGAAAGTAAGATAATTGCATTTGCTGTTATGTCTTTAGTGGGTAAAACTTTTTCTGGTGAGGATGTATTGAGTTTGTTCTCAGATTTGGATTTAACCTTTGCAGAAGGTTCTGGGTTTTATGTTAAAGCAGAAGCAAATAATGTGAACAAGCCCTTGTTTACTATTGCGAATATGGTAACGCCAGGCACTTTTGATCCCACGATTTTCGTGAGCCAAACCACGCCAGGTTTATTACTTTTTACGCGTTTAGACACCCATGCACTTGCATGGAAGCAATTTGAGGCGATTGTTGAAACTGCAGAGACATTAACCGAACGATTAGATGGTGTGTTATGTGATGAGCAGCATAAAGCGATTAGTGCTGAACATATGGTTGAAATTCAAAATGATGTGGCTGCCGTCGTTGCCACTTATTCACGAGATAGCTAAAGCGTATGGCTGTTCCTGCTGATACCGCGGCACAGGTTGCGAGATTATCAAACTTAATAAATGAATATAACTATCAATACTATGTAATTGATAACCCTAGTGTTACTGATTCCGAATATGACCGATTAATGCGCGAATTACAAGCATTAGAAACCGCCCACCCCAGTCTATTAAATCCTACTTCCCCAAGCCAAAGAGTGGGCGGAATTGCAGCAAAACAGTTCGATCAAGTGCATCATGAAGTGCCTATGTTGTCTTTGGATAATGCCTTTGATGAAGTGGAAATTGCTGCTTTTGATCAACGTGTGCGTGAATGGCTAAACACATCTAAAAATATTGAATATATTGCAGAACCAAAATTGGATGGTTTGGCGATTAGTTTGCGATACGAACAGGGCGTGTTAGTGCAAGCCGCCACGCGAGGGGATGGGCGTATTGGAGAAGATGTGACGGCTAATGTCCGTACGATTGCCGCAATTCCTTTACAGTTACGTGGTGATGGTTGGCCGGCCACATTAGAAGTGCGTGGTGAAATTTACATGCCAAAAGCAGGTTTTGAAGCGCTAAACACCGCTCAATTAACTGACAATAAAAAACCTTTTATGAATCCACGAAATGCGGCAGCTGGGTCTTTGCGCCAATTAGATTCAACTATTACGGCAGCGAGACCGCTGACAATGTATTGCTATGGTTTCGGGGTATGGTCAGGCACGACACAACCAACCACACATTTGGCGATGATGAAACAATTAGCCGAGTGGGGTTTTCGGGTGTCTCCAGAAAGTCAGCCAGTATCCGGTTTGGCTGCTTGTGTTGCTTATTTCTCTGCCATGGGTAAACGACGTGATCAGCTGGGTTATGATATTGATGGCATCGTATTTAAGGTGAATGACTTTGCCTTGCAAGGGAGATTAGGATTTGTTTCTCGCGCACCGCGCTGGGCGATTGCATTTAAGTTTCCGGCGCAAGAAGAAATGACGGTTGTTGAAGATATTGAGATTCAAGTGGGGCGAACAGGCGCCTTAACCCCAGTTGCACGATTAACACCTGTATTTGTGGGTGGCGTGACCGTTAGCAATGCGACCTTACATAATGAAGATGAAATCGCTCGTAAAGATGTACGAGTAGGTGATACGGTGATTGTACGCCGTGCCGGCGATGTGATCCCTGAAGTCGTGAAAGTGGTGTTGGCGAAGCGTCTAGTGGAAAGTCAGGCGTTTATCATGCCAATACTCTGTCCTATTTGCAGTTCGCATGCAATACGTGAAGAAGGCGAAGCGAAACGGCGCTGCCAAGGCGGCTTATTTTGTGAGGCACAACGAAAAGAGGCGATTAAACACTTTGCCTCACGCAAAGCGTTAGATGTAGATGGCTTAGGCGATAAGCTCGTTGCGCAATTAGTAGATGCAGATTTAATTGCTGACCCAGCTGATTTATTTTCACTAACGGTAAACCAAGTTGCCAATTTGGACCGAATGGCAGAAAAATCGGCCCAAAACTTGGTGGCGGCGCTCGACAAGGCAAAACATACGCGTTTTGCGCGCTTTTTATTTGCGTTGGGGATTCGCGAAGTCGGCGAGACGACCGCGAGGTCGTTAGCACAGCATTTTTTAACCTTAGATGCTTTAATGTCCACAGATGAAGCGACACTGATTGAAATAGAAGATGTCGGGCCGATTGTTGCGAAGCGTATTGTGACTTTCTTCGCAGAAGACCATAACCGCACGGTCGTTGAACGGCTGTTGATAGCAGGTGTAGATTGGCCAGCAGAAGAACAGAAAACAAGCCACAGCCCATTAAATGGTAAAACGGTTGTATTGACCGGCACGTTGACGACCTTATCGCGCAGCGAGGCAAAAGAGAAATTATTGGCATTGGGGGCAAAGGTAGCCGGCAGTGTGTCTAAGAAGACAGATTTTGTGGTGGCAGGTGCAGAAGCCGGCTCAAAATTGACCAAAGCAGAAAGCTTAGGGATTAAGGTGTTAACAGAGTCAGAAATGCAGGAATGGTTTATATGAGTGCTTTAGCGGATGCGATCAAGAAGGTGGCCACTGGGCCGCATCTAAGCAAAGATTTAACCTTTGATGGAGCACACGATGCCATGGCTGAAATTTTAACAGGTAATGCTGATCCCGTACGCGCCGCTATTTTTTTGATAGCGCTACGGATGAAGCGAGAAACCGATATTGAAAATTGGGGCATGTTATCTGCGATACGTGCTGTGACCAACCATGCGATTGCAGACGTCGATACACTTCTAGACTTGGCCGATCCTTATAATGGCTATAATCGGCATTGTCCTATTGCGGCTTTCTTGCCTGCTGTATTGGCAGCTTGTGGCCTGCCAACTGTATCGCAAGGTGTGGTTGAAATGGGGCCCAAATTTGGGGTGACGCATGTGCAAGTATTAGCGGCAGCAGGGATTAAAGTAAATTTAACCGTTGAGCAAGCAGCGGAACAAATAAGTCAACCTACAATAGGCTGGGCTTATCTTGATCAAGCACAAGCAACACCAGCTTTATTTGCACTAAAAGACTTACGGACACAAATTATTAAACGCCCTAGTTTATCGTCTTTAGAAAAACTAGTGAAGCCACTATCTGCACGCGGAGATACCCATTTATTATTGGGGTTTGTACATAAGGCTTATCCACCGATGCTTGCTGATTTAGCCGCGCGAGCAGCCTATGCCTCCGCTTTTATGGCACGCGGATTGGAAGGCGGCATAATTCCGACGTTACGCGAGGCCTCACAATGCTATCAATGGTTTCACAAGGGAGATTTAGTGAAAATAAATTGTGATCCATTGGTCGCCAATATCAATCAAACAACACGCGGTTTAAAGCCTTCAACTGACGCAGTCACTGCAGCTGAAACTGCACGGCTAGGTTTGAGCGCCTTATCAGGGGAGCGCGGAGTGGCTTACGATAGTTTAGTATATGGTGCTGCATTGGCATTATCGCATTGTGAGATTGAATCGAGTTTAACGATTGCATCGGATAAGGTAAGAACCGCATTAGATAATGGTGCTGCATTGGCGCATTTCAACGCAGCAAAAGGATGAAAAATGATTAGCCAAAAAGAATTTGAAATTATAACGTCGGGGCGTGAGACCATTAATTTAACGACCGAAGTGCAGGCCGTGGTGGCAGCATCTGGAATTGAAATTGGCACCTGTAATGTCTTTGTGGCGCATACCAGTGCTTCTTTAATGTTATGTGAGAATGCTGATCCAGATGTGCGCTATGATCTAGAAACGTTTATGAAAGATTTAGTGCGCGATGGTGACCCTAAATTTCGCCACCATGATGAAGGACCTGATGATATGTCAGCACATATTCGCACTGTGTTAACCAATCCGGATGTGACGATGCCTGTTACACACGGTCGCTGTGCTTTAGGAGTTTGGCAGGGGCTTTATTTGTGGGAACATCGCACCCATAGACAATATCGAAAAATAATTGTAACTGTACAGGGGGAATAATATGGCTGAACGCTTAGATATCGATGAATTAGAAGATGAGAAAAGTAAAAGCCAGCTAAAGCGGGAAAAATTGGCCCTGCAGGCTTTAGGAAAAGAATTAGTTGAATTACCAGAAAGAGATTTGGTGCAGGTTCCCTTATCAGAGCGTTGCTTAGAGCAGGTGATGGATGCCAAAAAAATGTCTCGTGGAGCATTGAAACGACAATTAGGCTATATCGGTGGCATGTTAGTACATGAAGAGGTGGATCCAATTACGGATACACTGACCGCTTTAAAACAGCAACACCAAGGTAAAGCAAGAGAATTTCATCAACTAGAAACATGGCGTGATGCGCTGCTCGCAGATGATGAAAATGTGATGTCTGAATTAGCAGTGAAATTTTCAGGCTTAGATCGTCAACATGTACGCCAGTTAATTCGTAATGCAAGTAAAGAAGCGGCAGCTTCAAAGCCACCGAAATCTTCTCGGGCATTATTTCAGTATTTGAGCACGCTAGCTGAAGCTAATGACGCGGCAGGGTAACGATGAAACAAGCACCGCCTAAGGTGCTATCTTTGATTTCAATTTCGCCTTCATAGGCTGCAATAATATCACTGGCCACGGCTAATCCAATCCCTTGTCCCTCTACTTGGCTATCAATCCGTTTCCCTCGCTGCAGAATAGTATCGGCGGCATGGGGCGGGATACCATCACCATCGTCAGCAATTGCCAGCGTGATTTTTTCTGCTGTTAATTTTGTTGTAATATGCACTTTTTGCTTGCCATATTTATAAGCATTTTCTAATAAATTACCCAATAATTCATACATATCACTTTCATCTGCATGCAGCGAAAGGGGCACTGAATCAAAATGACACTGCATTCCTTTTTGCTGGTAAACCTTATCCAAAGAGCCGATTAATTTATTGATAATGATGGTTAGATCGATGTAGGTTAGCAAGCTCCCTTTCCCTGTGGTGGCAGCCCGCTGTAGCTGATGGTTAACCAATGACGTTACCCGATCTAATTGTTCTTGCGCTATTTTTTTAAATTCAGGGTTAATCTGTTTCTTTTCTAATTCGCCTTGCAATACGGCAATGGGGGTTTTTAAGCTATGTGCGAGATCAGCCAGTGAATTTTTATAGCGCTCTCGTCGTGATTGCTCATGATCAAGTAAGGTATTAATGTTAGTTGTGAGTTGATTTAGCTCACTGGGATAATTTTGTGCTAATCGTTGTTGCGTACCGCTTTCAATCGCTTGTAAGTCTTCGGACACAGTATGAAGTGGTTGCAGGCCCCATCGTAAAATAGCGGCTTGTACCAATAAGAGCAATAAGCCGGTTCCACCTAACCAATACCATAAAATCCGGCTAAATTCGGCGATTTGCTGGTTGAGTGATTCGGTATTTTCCGCAACATGCAAACGGTAAACAATCTCTTGTTCCTCCGTTTCCCATGTAATATCGGAGACGAAGTTCATGAGTTGTGTGCCATCGTCTAGCTCGCTGAGATAATAATTCTGATCTTTATCGCTATTAACTAAGTAATTATTTTGGGGTGGCAAGGCCAATATGAAGCCTAGGATAGAATTTGATTGCCAGATTTGTTTGCCATCTTGTGTAATTTGGGCATAGAGACCTGAATGGGGTTTTGAAAAGTCAGGTTCTGCTAATGTTTCTGACATAGTGAACCGATCATGTTCATAGAGATCGATGGCGGTAAGTAGGGTATAAATATGATTTTGTAAACGCTGTTGTTGTGCAGATTCTGCGCTGGCCTGAAAAGCATTATTTAGACTGATTGCAGAGAGCCCTAAAAAAGCAGCAAGAACAAGGCTTCCGGCGAGCAGTAGCCGATTGGTAATCGATAATTTTCCTAGGGTGTTAAGCATCACGGGTTAAATTGAAGCGATAACCCCGGCCGCGAAGTGTTTCGATAGGGTTTAAGGTTTTATCAGGATCCAGCTTGTTACGCAGACGCTTAATAAACACCTCAATCACATTACTATCTCGATCATGATCTTGCTCATAGATATGTTCGGTTAACGTCGTTTTAGATAACACTTCGCCCGTATGTAACATTAGATAATGTAATAATCGATATTCGTACGCCGTCAGTGTGATTTCTTGTTGCTGATGATGAACCGTTTGTTCCGTGGGGTTTAGGCAGAGCTCACCGCATTTTAGTATGTCCTGACTCCAGCCTGCAGAGCGGCGGATCAAGGCGTTTAAGCGCGCATGCAATTCCTCAAAATGGAAAGGTTTGGTCAGATAATCATCTGCACCCGCTTCTAAACCCTCTACTTTATCTTGCCAACCACCGCGTGCGGTTAAAATCAAAATAGGAAAATCATTGCCTGTTGCGCGTAATTGTTGGATCACATCCATACCGGATAAATTAGGCAGACCCAGATCGATAATGGCTGCATCATAAGGATATTCTTGGCCGAGATACAGGCCTTCCTTGCCTTCTGTAGCCGTATCTACGGTTAAGCCTTGCGCGGTAAGCTTATCGCTCAGTTGTTCGCGCAAATCATCAGAATCTTCAATTAGTAAAATACGCATCTTGAGATTATTTTAAAATTTGACCCGTAATGGAATCAACACGGTAGGTTTTAACATGGCCTTGATCAGACAATGTTTTGACGCGAAACAGGGTCGCATCCGCTTTATCGACACTGGTTGAAAGTACTTTATGACCCGATTGATCTGCAATTAATTGTGCGGCAGATTTTTCTGTCAGTGGTAGTACACCTTCAGCAGCCACGGCACTAATATGCAGCAGAATTGTAAGGGTAATAAAGCGAAGCATAGGCATTAAAAGTTTCATATTCTCCATTATACAAGTCCCGCCATACAATAAAATAATTATTTATATGACGGGACTGGATGATTTTAATTGATTACCAAGCATTATTGCGGTGATTATTATATCGACTATTGCTAGGGCGTATAGAGACTTCAACAGGGATACGACGACCTGGGTCATGATTCATGGTTGTTGTAAATAATTGACCATTATAACGATACGTTACACGGTAACTATCGATATTCCGCGTATTTCTATAACCATCATCACATTGGTCACGATAACGACGATCATCTCGTGAATGGCCTAAGGGACGGTTGCGATAACGATCCTTTGCGACAGACCCACCTAACACGGTACCTGCAATTGTCATCGCTGTTTTTCCATGGCCACCCCCAAATTGATTGCCAATGACGCCACCAATAATCGCGCCGGTAATCGTGGACGTTTGCTCACTAAAATGTCGGCGTGGATAATTATTGTGACGATCACTATAATAACTATTATCACAATCTCGCGGACGGTATTGTGTGTGTTTATAAATAGGTTCTACATTAACAACGCGTGCAGTATCTTGATAATAAGATTTATGCCGGTCACCCGCTAATGTGGGAAGAGATGTTATCAACAAAAAGCTGCTTAGGCTGATAATAGAGAATATGCGTTTCATGGTTTGCCTCCTCAGGGTTAATAATTAACGCTTGCACACAGTCTAGCAAGAGCAAACTGAACTGAAGATGAACATACACAGCACAATATTTTTTTGTATAATATTTCAAAACTTTCACTGCGGGCCCCTGATAAATAATGGATGAAGAAGCACTAAAAACGAATGACATAACGCCAGAAGGTGAAACACAACGAATCATGTCATTATTGCAACATGTTCGTAGGGCAATCATGGGAACCTTTATTGCGAGCCTCCTTGTTATATTTCTTTTGTGGCATGAAGTAGAGGGCAAACAAATATTAGGCTGGGCCGGGATTGTTTGGTTTATTTCAATATGTCGCCTTTATTTAGGAAGGCACTTTGTAAAAAAAATCGAATCAAACCCAAAAATTGATATTGCCACACTTAGGAAATACGAGAAAATTTACGCCGTTGGCAGCTTTCTTTCAGGCCTATCTTGGGCTTGGTTGGCCTGGTTAATACAAACTGGCTGGCCAACGGAAAGCTTATTTTTAATTGCATTTCTATTTGCTGCCATATCTCTCAGCGCCTTAGCAGGTGCAATAGGCAGCTTTTTAAATTATAGTGTTTTCCTCATCCCTATCTTCGCAACATTGATTTACAAGATGGCATTCTATGAGTTTCCTGTTGCAACATTTTTTCTATCTGCCTATTTAATCGCCGCCTTGTTGACCGCTTGGAAACTACATTTGGTATTTGTATCACGCTTTGGATACAAGGCTCGGAACGCCCAACTTATTGATAAATTAACGTTGCAAACAGAGCAACAACAAGAGTTGTTATTTAAATTAAAAACAATAGATGATTTTGCTAAAAATGCATTCGATAATGCAGGCGTTGCGATGGCTTTTATTAATGCAAATGATAAGTTTATTCACGTGAACCATGCCTTTTGCAACTTAACGGGCCGTATGGATAAAACATTAAAAGGAATGTCAGCATTTGAACTAACGCATATGGGCGCATTGGAATCAGATAAAAACCAGTTTCGACAATTATGTGATGGAAAAATACGCAGTTATGAATTAAGAAAACCTTATATTTGTTTAGACGATAATGTCATTTGGGTAAAACTATCGTTGTCAGCGACTCGGTTAAATAATGAGTTTAAATATGTCATTCTGCATATGGAAGATGTTAGCCAAGAACATAAATTGACGGAGCGGCTTACCTACCAAGCCCAGCATGATTTTTTGACAGGATTGCCTAATCGTTATGCCTTTGATAACAAATTGAATGAAATAGTGAAAGAAGGGGTGTTGAAACAAAGACGACATGCACTATGTTATATCGATCTCGATCAATTCAAAGTCATTAATGATAGCTGTGGACACTTGGCTGGAGATGAATTATTGCGTCAAGTTGTTTTTATTTTCCAAGAAAAGGTACGCCAATCAGACTTCTTGTCGCGTATCGGCGGGGATGAGTTTGCTATTCTACTGTTTGATTGTGATTTACAGCAAGCAGAAAATTTTTTATTAGAAATATTAATAGATATCCGAAAATTCCAATTTAACTGGGATAATCATAAATTCACAATTGGCATCAGTATTGGCACCACATTAATTGAAAATAACAACCGTACGCCCATTGAATTAATGAAACAAGCCGACAATGCATGCTATGCCGCAAAAGAAGCCGGGCGTAATCGCGTTCATGCCTTTAGAAAAGATGATGCTTTGGTCGCTCAATTAAGCACTGAAATGCGTTGGGTGCCTCGGTTAGAGAAAGCCTTGCGTAATAATGAATTTGTGATTTATAAACAAGATATTCTTGCGACAAATAATAAGACATCTCGACAACATTGCGAGCTACTCATACGCCTTCAAGAAGCAGATGGCACGATTATTCCACCAGGTGCTTTCCTGCCAGCAGCAGAACGATATAATCTTGCACCAAAAATCGATTTATGGATGGTGGAGAATGTGCTTAAAACACTAAATGGAGCAAGCGAAAGGGGCCGAGATATTGCAGGGATTTATGGAATAAATTTATCGGGTGCGTCATTAGGGGATATTTATTTTCAAGATAAAATATTAGCGCTCATTGAACAATATCAATGTACCGCAGCCAATGCCTTTATTTGTTTTGAAATTACAGAAACGGCTGCAATTACCAACTTAGCAGCGGCATTACGCTTTATTGAATCACTTCGGGAAGTGGGATGCCAATTTGCATTGGATGATTTTGGCAGTGGCTTGTCTTCATTTACCTATTTAAAACAAATGCCCGTTGATTATTTAAAAATAGATGGTGAATTTGTAAAAGATTGTATTAACGATAGAATTAATTTATCGATGATTAAGGCCATTAACGAAATAGGCCATGTAATGGGAATTTCCACAATTGCTGAATATGTAGAAAATGCAGAAATTCACCAAACGCTATCTAAAATAGGCGTCGACTATGTTCAAGGCTATTGGCAGGGTGCGCCAGAAGCGTGGTTGATTTAGCACTGTTTCCATTGCTGTTCTAAGCGTTTCTCGGAAATGGGATATGCCGTTTTAATCGTGCCTTGGGCAAAAACTGAAATCCGAAATTCTTCTATCATCCACCGATAGGTTTCTAAGGCAGGGGAAGGGTGGCTTGTTTGTTTCTTTAAATACCGTTGCCAATGTGACATAACGTCGGCCATTCGCCGTTTGTCTCTAATAGGATCATCCGCCAGTTTATCTAATCGCAAACCAATTGCTTGAAAATAGAAGGGGAGTCTACCTAAGATAGTGTCAGGCGTATGATGTGCAAAGCCCTGATATAGTAGATGATCTAGTTGTTCTCGAATGTCTTTTGCTGAATGTAATGCAGAGATTGGAATATCACTTCCCAAGCGCTTAGCAATCGCATGGTATTCTTTTAACGGTTTGGCAACCTGCTTGCTTAAGTCATTGGCAATTTGAATGAGTTTACTTCGGTTAGCCGCTAATTGTGATTCAAAATCTTGTTGTGTGCGAATGATGACATTCTCATTTAAAAAGCAGCGATCAAAGGTGAGTTTAATTAAGTCTGTTTTAAGTTGTTCGCAAGGAGAAAGCGTACTTTCGACTTCATCCGTGAATGGAGCGGCGGCCACATTACTGTAATGCAGGCACATTTGTGTGATATTCGGTAGGTTTTTATCTAAATATTTTATAACCTCCACTTCTGACAGCATAAACAGACGCCGCAGGCCTTGGTGGGTCTGACTATTTGCTTGTTCTTGTGTGTCGAGCAAGACTAAATCGATGTAATCTTGCTGATCAATGAGGGCGGGATAGGCTGTTATTTTCATGCCCGTTGGGTCAAGTTCCATTTGTTCAGGTAAATCACCGAATGTCCAGCTTGTTAATCCTGTTTGTTCAAAATCACTGCCGGGTATTTGGCTAAAGCTGTTTTTGGCTTCACTGGCCCAATTATCTTGAATTAAAGCAAGATCTCGGCTTTCTTCTAATAAATTCCCACCGTCATCCATCAACTTAAAATTCATCTTGAGATAAGATGGTAGGCCATTAATATCCCAATCAGAATCTGATATTTCAATGCGCGAAAGTTGATATATAACTTTGCTGAAGGTCGGTAGAAACGCCCCTGACTTATCAGATAATTGTTGCAAACATTTATCTGCAAATTGCGGAATAGGAATAAAGTGTTTACGCTGCGCCTTAGGCAAACTTTTTAGCAGAAAAATAATTTTATCTCGCAGCAAACCGGGCACTAACCATTCATATTGTTCAGGATGAACTTGGTTAAGTAAGGTGATGGGAATGGACTGCGTAATACCATCATGATCTTGCCCAGGCTCAAAATGATATTCCAAGGCAACCGGTACACGATTAACTAATACTTGATCAGGATAAAGGTCCACAGTCACCCCATCGGCCTGATGTGCCATCAGATCTTCACGATTTAAATTCAATAGGGCGGGCGAGGTTTTTTCTGTTTTTTTCCACCAGTTAATAAACCCAGGACCGTTTACAATATGAGAGGGTATGCGTTGCTGATAAAACTCAAACAAGACCTCATCATCAACCAATACATCCCGGCGACGAGACTTTTGTTCTAATGTTTCAATTTCTGCAATCAACGCTTGGTTCTGTTTGAAGAAAGCCGCCCGACAATCCCAATCTTGGTTAACTAAGGCCTCACGGATGAAAATAGTATGCGATTGTTCAGAATCAATTTGACCAAAATGGACGCGTCGCCGATTAACGATAGGTAAACCATATAACGTGATATTTTCTAACGCAATAACTTGAGCGGGTTTCTTTTCCCAGTGTGGTTCTAGGTATTGTTTTCGCACTAAATCACCTGCAGCAGGCGCTATCCATTCAGGCTCTATTTTAGCGACACAGCGTGCATAAAGCTTACCTGTTTCAACCAACTCGGCAGAGATAATCCATTTAGGCCCTTTTTTATGTAACGCAGATCCTGGGAAAATAGCGAGCTTGAGATTGCGCGCACCTGTGTATTCACGTTTATCTGTTTTAAGCGCTATATGGCTGAGTAGGCCTGTTAATAGAGCCGTATGTATTTCTTGGTATTGTGCCTCAATTTGATTGGGTTTAAAGCGCATTTGCGTCACTTGAACATGGAGCTGCTGGTGAATATCATGCCATTCTCGTAAACGTAAATACGACAAGAAATGCTCACGGCAATATTTTCGCAATTTATTCTGGCTAAGGTGTTTTTTCCGATCATGGAAATGTGCCCATAACTTGAGAAAGGCGAGGAAATCAGAGCGTTCATCTTTATACCGACTATGCGCTTCATCCGCTGCCTGTTGTTTATCCATCGGGCGTTCACGTGGGTCTTGAATACTGAGCGCACTGGCAATAATCAATATTTCAGTGAGGCAGTTATGCTGCTGTCCTGCAATAACCATTCGCGCAATGCGAGGTTCAATCGGCAGTTTGGCGAGTTGTCTCCCCATCTCACTCAAAGTACGTTTTTTAGTGATGGCACCAAGCTCTTCAAGCAAACGAAAACCATCATTAATCATTTTAGGTGGGGGTGGGTTGATAAAGGGGAATTTATCAGGCTCACCTAGCCGATAAGCAGCCATTTGCAAAATAACGGACGCTAAGTTGGTGCGTAAGACTTCCGGCTCGGTAAATTCAGGGCGATTATTAAAATCATCTTCATCATAGAGTCGAATACAAATACCCGCCGCAACCCGACCACAACGCCCCGCGCGTTGATTGGCACTAGATTGTGAAACCTTTTCAATGGGTAAGCGTTGCACTTTATTACGCACGCTGTATCGGCTTATCCGCGCTAACCCCGGATCGACGACATAGCGGATCCCAGGCACCGTCAGTGAGGTTTCAGCGACATTCGTGGCTAAGATAATACGGCGATATCCACCCGTTTGGAATACACGATTCTGTTCTGCAGCTGATTGTCTGGCGAGCAGAGGGAGTATTTGTGTTTGCGGCGGATGGTGTTTGCGTAATGCTTCGGATACATCACGAATATCACGTTCACCGGATAGAAACACCAACACATCCCCTTGGCCTTCATGACATAGTTCATCAATAGCCGCCACAATGCCCGGTATTAGTTCTAGGTCTAAGCTCTCGCTATCATCGCCTTGTAAAGGGTTATAACGCATTTCAACTGGGTAACTGCGTCCAGACACCTCAATCACGGGGGCATCATTAAAATGTTTGGAGAATCGATTTGTATCGATGGTGGCCGAGGTGATAATCACCTTTAAATCGGGGCGCTTTGGTAATAACTGCTTCAAATAACCCAGTAAAAAATCAATATTAAGACTGCGCTCATGCGCTTCATCAATAATAATTGTATCGTATTGATTCAGATAGCGGTCAGTTTGCGTTTCAGCAAGCAAGATACCATCGGTCATCAGTTTGATATAACTGCGGTCACG
Source organism: uncultured Piscirickettsiaceae bacterium (assembly GCA_964598235.1). GTDB lineage: Bacteria > Pseudomonadota > Gammaproteobacteria > Nitrosococcales > Methylophagaceae > UBA652. The sequence goes on along the minus strand of CAZRAY010000011.1, from coordinate 13,364 downwards.
ATCTACGGAATCATGAAAGCGTACTTTATAACCCACAACCTCGCCCAATTTGCTATCGAGCTCTTCGGCGATTCGGGTGGCCACGGTACGTGCGGCAATACGCCGTGGCTGTGTATGCCCAATCATGCCTGCTACGCCACGGCCTAATTCAAGGCAAATCTTTGGCAGTTGGGTGGTTTTTCCTGAACCTGTTTCACCCGATAGAATCACCACCTGATGCGCACGAATAGCGTCCGCGATAACGTCCCGCTTTTCAATAACGGGTAAATCGCCCTCAAACTTTGGTTTGGGTATGTTTTCTAAGCGTTTTTGATGGCGCACCACAGAAGTATTGATTTGATTAAGCAATGTTACCACTGCCTTATCACTCACTGCCTTGTCTTTATTAAGACGCTGCCATTGTTGGCGTAGTCTATGCCGATCAACAAGCATGGTGTTTTTTAGTTGTTTTTCAATGTCTTCTTTTAAGGGTGATTTCAATTTATTATTAGTATTGTTTTGGTATTAAAAATTTTATTCTTTAACAGTCACTGTTATTAATTTTGCCATCTGGCATAGTTGTATTGCAGAATAATACGCCACGTAATTGTGTGTTTTCTAATATTGCACCCGTTAAATTTGCATTCGTCAAATCACTAAAATTTAAAATAGCACCTGATAGATCAGCCTCTGATAAATTAGCGCTGTTTAGTAAAGTGTAATCCATCAATGTAAATGATAAATCCGCACCCGCTAAGTTCGCGTTTTGCATTTTAGAATGGGTAAACCAAACTCGCTGTAAATTGGCCTCCTTAAAGTTTGTTTTTTTAAGGTTCGCTTCACTAATATCGGCATCATTAAGCATTTTTTTGCTTAAATCCGCCTCACTTAAATTACAATAATGGCACACTCTCGTTTCTAATAAACGATCGACATAAATCTCCTCGAAAGCCATAGACAGCGTTGAAAACAAAGTGATTATCAATATGACGAATAATTTCATTGCACTTCCTTCATATGTTTTAAGCCTTCCAGCTATTGTAATAAAAATTGTTAATTAAAGGTTGGCGAGAACGTGCTTTTTGTTCTCTTTCTTTTAGTTCAGGAGACAAAGAATCAATATCGGCAGGCGCGCCAATGGCAATCATTGCCCAGCACTCAATTTCTTCAGGAATTTGAAACGCTTGTTTGAGCTTATCTGCATCAAACCCACCCATTTGATGACTCATTAGCCCAAGGTGAGTTGCTTGTAGGCATAAGTTGAGCGCGGCAGCACCTGTATCATAACCATCCCAGCGATTGGATTTGTTGTTATGATTAAAATTTGGATTAGATGCTGATAATATTAATACAGATGCATTTTTTGCCCATTCTTGATTACCTGGCGCTAAGCAATCAAGGGCGCGTTGCCAAGCAATTGCATCTTGGTGCTTATTCCATACGATAAATCGCCAAGGTTCCTCACCATAACAAGAAGGCGCCCAATGGGCTGCTTCACATAGCGTTCTAATTTGCGCAGCATCAATTTCGATATCGACATTATAAGCACGCCCACTGCGTCGCGCAGTAATCATTGAAGAAATCGACGGTGTTATTGTGGCCATGTTTGCTTACCTTAAGTTTAAGTCTATTTTTTAGGCAATTGAATTGTAGGTTCACGTGCGGGACGGTAAAATGCACCAATATGACCAATTGTATGAATCAAGTTGGCGCTAGTGCGCTGCGCAATATCTGCTAACATCGCTTGTCGTTCTGCTTTTTCTTGCCCACTTACTCTGACCTTAATAAGCTCATGATGTTCCAATGCACGATCTATTTCTGACACGACATTGTCTGTTAGCCCTGCATTGCCGATCATCACAACTGGCTTGAGTGGATGGGCAAGCCCACGTAAATATCGCTTTTGTTTATCATTAACTGCCATGAAGTTGGTACCGTATAGTAAAATAGCGTTCATTATATCAGGAACAATTCATGGAACAGCATAAGTTTACCGTTACCGCAGGCCGCGGCATTATCCCTTTATTGGCTAAAGAACTCAGTGGTATGGGTATTAAAAAGTTGCGCGAAAGCCCAGGTAGCGTGCAATTTACAGGTTCGTTACTGGATGCTTACCGTGTTTGCCTATGGTCTCGCTTGGCTAACCGTGTCTTAATGGCGATTGACCAATTTGATGCCTCCACCACAGATGCGCTTTACGAAGGCATCAAGGCCATACCGTGGGAAGCGCATATTAAAGACAATGAATCGACGCTTGCCGTTGAGTTCAATAGCTTTCGTTCTAAAATAAGCCATACACAATATGGCGCACAGCGCGTTAAAGATGGCATTGTTGACCGCTTTAGAGAGCAAACAGGCGATAGACCTTCTGTTGACTTATATCAGCCTGACTTACGGATTAATGTGTATGTGCGGCATAATCATGCGACGGTTAGCATCGATTTGTCGGGTGAAAGTTTACATAAACGCGGCTATAGGATTGATAACACAACCGCGCCTTTAAAAGAAAACCTTGCGGCCACCATTTTGGTTGCGGCTGATTGGGAAAATATCGCCCAATCTGGCGGTGGCTTACTCGACCCTATGTGTGGTTCAGGCACCTTTCTGATTGAAGCGGCATTAATCGCCGCCGATATTGCACCAGGGCTATCACGAGATTATTTTGGTTTCAGTTTCTGGAAACAACACGATAAGGAAGCGTGGCAACAACTTTTAGCGGAAGCGCAACGCAGACGCCATAGCGGATTATCCCGCCTGCCTAAAATCATGGGGGGGGATAGCAATCTTGTTGCGGTTGATGCTGCAAAAGCGAACATTGAAGAAGCCAGCTTAGCGGACTACATTACGGTGACCCACCAAGAAATGCAGGCATGGACGAATACTGAGTCATTAGCAGACCATGGCTTAGTCGTGAGTAATCCGCCTTATGGCGAGCGGATTGGCCGTGATGTGGATTTACCCGCGCTCTATACCAGCTTAGGCCGTTTAATCCGTGAACAGTTAACAGCATGGCGGATGACCCTGATAACAGATAACCCAGCGCTTGCAAAACATACTGATTGCCAACAAATATCAAATATGGCTATTGATAATGGCCCGATTGCGTGTCAAATCATTAACTATTATGCACCGCGCCGACATAAAGCAAGTCAAACGCCTGCCTCTCCTACTAAAATGGTTGAGATCGCCTCTCATGCTGAGATAACGCCTATTTCAGAGATGAGCGAAGGCGCAAAAATGTTTGCCAATCGCCTAACGAAGAACTTGAAGCATTTGGGTAAATGGGCGCGTAAAAATAAACTAGAATGCTATCGCGTATATGATGCTGATTTGCCGGAATATGCCGTAGCAGTTGATATCTATGGTGAACATATACATGTCCAAGAATATGCCCCCCCTAAATCCATTGATCCTGAAAAGGCGATTAAGCGGTTAGATGACGTCATTGCGGTCATTCCGCAAATATTAAATGTGCCAGCAGCAAATGTAGCGCTTAAATTACGCCAGCGGCAACGTGGCACACAGCAATATGAGGCGCATGCAAAGCAAAAGCAACGCATTAAGGTTGGCGAGCAAGGTCATGATTTCTGGATAAATTTAACAGACTATCTTGATACAGGGCTATTTCTCGATCACCGCATTACCCGCCAGAAGATGGCGGAGAAGGCCGCAGGGCAAGACTTCTTAAATCTCTTTGCCTATACCGGCACAGCAACCGTTTATGCGGCAGCAGCAGGCGCTAAATCAACGACAACGGTCGATATGTCTAATACCTATCTAGAATGGGCTCAGGATAATTTACAGCTCAATGGTTTAACCGGTGCTTCGCACAAAATGGTGCGCGCAAACTGCATTGAATGGCTCGATCTTGCTCAAAAAGAGAAACAGCGCTATGGACTTATTTTCCTAGATCCACCGACTTTTTCAAATTCAAGCAGGATGGAAGGGGTGTTTGATATTCAACGCGACCACGTTGCCTTGATTAAATCTGCCAGCCAATTGCTGACGAAAGACGGCACATTAATTTTTTCGACCAATCGACGTGACTTCAAGCTGGATAAAGAGGCTTTAACAAAGCTATCGATTAACGATATTAGCCATGCCACCTTACCCGAAGACTTTAAGCGGAATCCTAAGATCCATTATTGCTGGGAGATTAGGCGTCAATAGTGTAGTGCTAGCTGCTCGAGCAATGTATTTTGTGCAGAGATGATTTCTACGGAATCTTCGTGTGTTACACGATGATAACGGCCCTCAGCATTAAGCGCCCAAGCATTATTATTATCTGCTAGATAAAGCGCAAGATCGTCAATGATTCGTTGGCGTAGTTTGCTGGATTCAATTGGGAATACCGCCTCAACACGGCGGAGTAGGTTTCGCTTCATCAAATCAGCGCTGCCCGCCCATACTTCAGGCTCGCCTGTATTCTCAAAATAGAACACACGAGTATGCTCTAAGAATCGACCCACAATGCTGCGCACAGTAATATTCTCGGAAACACCATCAACACCGGGTTTAAGACAACAGACGCCACGGATGATTAAATCAATTTTTACGCCTGCAATAGATGCGTGATAAAGCGCCTGAATGATTTCAGGTTCAACCAAAGAGTTTACTTTGGCAATAATACGCGCTGGCTTGCCCGCCGCTGCATTCTCGGCTTCGCGGGTGATTTTATCCAGCAGCGCGGTATGAAGCGTGAAGGGCGCGTGTAATAATTTATTCATTTTTGTTGCCGTACCTAAACTGGTGAGCTGAACAAATAAATTACTAACGTCTTTGGCTATTTTCTTATTCGACGTGAGCAGGCCATAATCAGTATATAGCCGAGCAGTATTAGGATGATAATTACCGGTTCCTAAATGTACATATTGCCGTAGTTTTCCCTCTTCTCGGCG
>CAZRAY010000011.1:0-8387 GCA_964598235.1 uncultured Piscirickettsiaceae bacterium | reverse complement strand
CAATACATCACTTTTACGCAGCTTAGAAAATATCTCGCTGCTTTCTGCTAGTTTAGACGGGGTCCCAGGTGTAAAGCGTTTAAATTTTAATTCTGGACGGTCGATGAGCGAATATAAGGCTTGCAAACGACTTAAATTAACCGGCCCTTCCACTTGATACACGCTATCTTGCGACATGCCGCATTGCACACGTAAAAAATCCACCAGATCCTCAGGGCAATTATGCGCAATTTCAAGTCGTACTTCATCGCCATAATTGCGCTGCGATAATTCTTCTTTAATCGCATCAAGCAAATCGCTTGTTTCTTCGGTATCAATCGCTAGGTCACTATTTCGAGTAACACGGAATTGATAACAGCCTTTTACGGCCATCCCTGAAAACAATTTTTCTGCAAAGGCATGGATAATAGAAGATAGGAACACAAATTTATGTTCACCATCCTCGCAAAAATCATCAGGTAATTTTACGAGTCTCGGTAAAGCACGCGGTGCTTGCAAAATAGCCGAATCACGGTTGCGACCAAACGCATCTTTACCCACTAGAGACACAATAAAATTTAAACTTTTATTGAGTAAGCGGGGGAAAGGGTGCGCTGCATCTAATCCAATCGGGCTCAAAATCGGCGCGACTTCTTCCGCAAAATAAACCTTCAACCAGTCGCGTTGTTCATCAGTCCATCGAGCACGAGGTAACACATGAATCTCTTCTTGCGCTAAAGCAGGAAATAGCACTTTATTCAGGATCCGATATTGTTCTGCAACTAATTCATGTGCGCGAATAGCAATGCTTTTTAATACTTTATCAGCAGGCACTAAATCGGCTTCAAGATAGGGATCGCCAATTTCTAATTGTTGGATTAAGCCCGCAACGCGCACTTCAAAAAATTCATCCAAATTAGTAGAAGCAATACAGAGGTAGTTCAGCCGTTCTAATAAAGGTAGACTTTCATCCAATGCTTGCTGCAATACACGCGAGTTAAACTCCAATAAGCTTATTTCACGGTTTAAGTAATATTCTGGGGCATCCAGTTTCAATTTAGTCATTGCGAATATTATACCGTGGTTTTATGACACAATTATTACCATCGGTGTTTGCCAAACTGTTCTGGATTCGCCCAAAACCGGCTATTTAACCAATCATGCTTAGGTTGATACTGACTGATGTTATAACTGTATAGGGAATAACCCTCAATTTCTGTTCCAAGTTGTTTGAAGCCTAAACTGAGAAAACCTGTCAATTGCCACCCTTGTAATAATGCTTGATTGGAATTAACAATTAATACGATATGCCCAGCATAACAATGACGAATCAAACCTAAGAGTGAAGTGGCGGTTGGCTTGTCCATGCGCTCAATTAAATCACTGATAATGGCTAGTTTAACGGGTTTTATGTTCGCTAATTGCACGGTCGATGATAGCTGCTCTATATACTGTTTCGTAGTGCCTAATTTATCAGCGGGCACAGCAGAACCGATTAGGAGCAAATCATCATTGGCATAATCCTTTACAATAGTGTTGATATTGGCAATTAATAGTGGGGAAGCGGTCATAACTAAACAGGATAAAACATCACAACCATTCTGGGAACAGAAGTTGCTCACTGAAATGAGCACGACAGAGTGGGAAAGTCTTTGTGATGGCTGTGGGCGTTGTTGTTTACACAAGTTAGAAGATGCCGATGATGGTCAGGTCTATTACACCCGTGTTGCCTGTGAATTACTTGATATTGCGCAATGCCGCTGCCAAGATTATGCCAATCGTAGCCAACGCATACCGGATTGCGTTAAATTATCAGTCGACCAACAAGCTTATTTTAATTGGTTGCCTGAAAGCTGTGCTTATCGTTTACTAGCAGAAAACAAACCCTTACCAGACTGGCATCCACTTATTACTGGCGATGTAGAGAGCGTCATAAAAGCAGGCATGAGCGTATCTGATATTGCGATTAAAGAAACCGCACTCACGGATCTCACCGCCGAAGTTATTTCCTTGAAATTATCCAAATGATGCTACTGACATGAAAGCATCAGAAATAAAAGAATATACCGCAAGGCTAGAACGAGCAGCAATAACCTTGATGCGGATGTCTATTTTCCGAAAGCCAGATGATTTAGCGAGGCGTTATAGTTTACCGCTACCTGTTGTACGATACTGGTGGCGACATACAGATGAGAAACGTGAGAATTGTGATCCAATAAAGCCAACGCCTGCAGAAGTGAAGCGGATTCGACGAGCAGGCCAAGCATTAGAAAGTTGGGAAAAAACCAAACGCCATCGCCCTGTGTGTGGCGTATCTTTGCCTAATGGGAAAAGGTGCAAAACAGTGGTGGCAATCCGTCAGCCGGAAGGGTGGAAAATGGGTTGTTTAGCCACCCGATGTCGGATGCATGGCGGGCTGGCACGGCGAGAAATAAGGTCTAAAAAACCAGCGCCAGATGATAACGATAACTAATTATTGAGCATTAAAAAGGAAACGCAGCGTGCAGCGCACTTCATATCAGGACAAATCGACGCCATCAGGTGACATGCCGGCCCTAACCGGATTGCGCGGTTTTGCTGCGGTCTGGGTGATGCTATATCATGCTTGGGCATTTTCTGGACCTAAGCTGATGACCGTCAATATTAGAGGCATGACTTTTGATATGACACCTGCTTTTTCTACTGGCTGGGCAGGGGTGCATATATTCTTTGTGCTGTCTGGGTTTTTATTGTCATTGCCTTTTGTTCGTTGGCGGTATGGCATGCGTGATAAACCCAATATCCGTGGGTTTTTAGCGAGACGTATTGCACGTGTATTTCCAGCGTATTACATACAATTATTGCTCCTTTTAATTGTAGGTTGGTTCGTGCAAAATCAGTTTCTAATTAATGCCAGCGAAATCCCACAATATTTACTGATGCTATTTGTGCCGCCACCTTTGGGGATTGGAACAACAGATTTAAATGGTGTGTGGTGGACCTTACCAATAGAATTATCATTCTATTTTGCATTACCTGTGTTTAGTATTTTCTTGGCCTGGCAAAAACGCTGGTTGTTGCTTACAGGTGCATTCATCATGATGCTTACTTGGCGATGGTTTGTTATAAACATCTTACATGCAACCCCCACTTTTTTATGGGCAACGCAATTGCCTGGCGCAATGGATTCTTTTGCTTTAGGCATGTTTGGCGCCATGCTGCATGTTTACTATTATGAGACAGTAGCAATTGATGTCACTCGCTATAAAAAAACATTATCATGGACTTTGCCCGTCGCCTTGATTGTTTATGCCTTCACGCTCCGATGGATGCATATCGGTGGCGCAGAATATTGGGCGGGTGCCTTTATTTTCTATGTCTGGACATCTATTTGTAGCATCGCCGTATTAACCGTTATTTTAGCTGCGGCTGCGCGTATAAATATCATAGAATTTATTTTTGGAAATAAACTTATCCAATTTATCGGCATGATCAGTTATGGTATTTATTTATGGCATATTCCAGTATTAAACTGGCTACTTAAAAACTCTTGGATTGCGACAATGGAAGGATATCGCTTCCCGTGGCTATTTGTGATGTGTTCAATTATCACACTTGTCCTCGCTTCCTTGTCTTGGTATTTAATTGAAAGCAAAGCCATTGCTGCATGTCGACATTATTTACGCCAATAACATATCAATGTCGTGATATGGCGACATTTCCTAAAGAACTTATTCACAATAATCAATATGTTACGAAATATATTCCCGCTAACGCATTGAAATAACAGGAATCACTCTCAAGGTATTGTTATTAATGACTATTAATCCTTAAATCAAGCCTCAATTAATGTCTTATTTAAGCATAAATAATCTGATGTGAGGCGTGTGATTTATATTTAACCACAGACTTATCCACAGACCTCACCTATATTTAGTCTAGATCTATCACACATCATGGGGGAGTAGTTTTACTTGCGTCGATGACCAAACCAAAGGATAATTAGCAACGTACTTAAACTGAGAATAATTTGGAGAACAAAATGAGTGAAAAAATCGTAATGCGCGTAGGCGAGTGTCTTGTAGCAGGTGGACCACCATTCACAGCAGCGGAGCCAGAAGTTATTATTGGTGAATTTGATGGCCCTTTTGGTACCGCATTTGCTAATCTAATGGGAGATCAAGTGAAAGGCCACACACGTGTGTTGGCACTAATGAATACCGATATGATGGTGAAGCCTGCTACGATTATGGTGAGCAAGGTAACAGTCCGTAGTAACGCATATACCTCCATCCTAATGGGTACGGTACAAGGTGCGATTTCTAATGGTGTATTAGATGCGGTTCGCAACGGCACTATCCCTAAAGAAAAAGCAAATGACTTAGGCATTATCGTATCAGTCTGGTTACATCCTCAAATCACAACAGTTGAAGATTTAGATCATGAAGCCTTGTATAAAATTCACCGCGAAGCAACGCGTAAAGCGATTGAAAAAGCGATGAATAATGAACCAAGTATTGATTTCTTATTAGAGAATCAAGATAAATTAGTACATAAGTATTACCAAAAAGAATTGGATGCTAAAAAGTAACTTAGCAAACTAATTAGACATTAAAGGCTCGTTTGTTATAAACGGGCCTTTTTTATAGCAAAAATAGCCGTAAAATGCTATTATTACAATAACATAACGTTTAAAAAGGGGAGAAGTTATTATGGGCGTATTCGAATTCATTATGCTTGCAGCGGTTATCACCTTTGTTGGTTATATTGTCTTGATTTATAACAACCTAGTCAGTCTAAAACACAATATAGGTAAAGCTTGGGCAAATGTTGATGTCTTGTTAAAACAACGACATGATGAGTTGCCTAAACTCATTGAGACATGTAAGCAGTATATGAAGCATGAACAAGAAACGCTGGAGAAGGTGATGTTAGCGCGTTCATCTGTCGCCCAAGCGCAGCAATCGGGTGATGTCGGTGCTTTAGGGCAGGCAGAAGGGGCATTACGCCTCGGGCTTGGGAATTTGTTTGCTGTGGCTGAAGCCTATCCTGATCTAAAAGCGAACGAAACTTTTCAACACCTACAATTACGTATCACGGGTTTAGAAAACACCATTGCTGACCGCCGTGAATTTTATAATGAAAGCGTGAATAATAATAATGTGCGGATTGAGCAATTCCCAGATTTAATCCTGGCATCCTTGTTTGGCTTCAAGCCTCATAAATTATTAAAATTTGCGGCAGAAGAAACGACGGACGTTAATATTAAAGATCTGTTTAATCAATGACAGACTGGCTCTATTCAATAGCTTACGACACGATAATCAACACAAAACCCGTTTCCTTTGGAATCGGGTTTTCTATGTTATTGGCTATTTGCCTTTATAGCTGCTGGCGGATCTATAAGTGGTTTCATAATGCACGTTTAGTTGAAAACACACCCACTTCAACTATTCGTGCTGCAGTGCAGGGCTATGTTGAACTCGTTGGTTATGCCAAACGTATGGATGGGCCGCGTACCATTTCGGCCTCGGGGGCTGAATGTGTTTGGTATCGCTATAAAGTGGTCGAAATTGATGCTGGTTATAGTGGGTGGCATAGATGGCATTGGGAATATGCCATCATTATTAATTTAATTCGCTCAATTTTCAGCTTCTCTAATGCCAATTTTTCACCTGATGCTTATACCGTCAGCGATGATTTATTTCTATTAGAAGATGATACCGGCCAGTGTGTTATCGATCCAGACTATGCTGATGTTATCGCTACCCGTAAAAAAACATGGTATGCACGGGATTCAGGACTAGAATTTAGTAATGGTAGTGGCTCAGTGATGCGATACACTGAATATCGCATTGATGAGGGAGATGAGCTCTATGCGAGCGGTTTGTTTGAAACACATGGGCATATTACGCCTGATTATGAAAAAGAAGCACTAACAAATTTACTACGGCAGTGGAAACAAGATCCTGAACTATTAGCTAAATTTGATGCAAACAACGACGGTGAGATTGATATCACTGAATGGGAAGCAGTGCGTAAAGCTGCTATGCGAGAGGTTAAGCGCGGGCAACTCCAGCCTGAAAAACAGCAATTATTGAATTTATTGCGTAGCAGCCGTAAAAAAGACCAACCCTTTATTTTATCAGCCAAACCAGAGTCAAGTTTAATCACGCGTTACTACTGGCGCGCGGCTGTTGCTTTGTTTACGTTTATGGGGGCTGGTAGTGCGTTAATTTGGGCATTTAATCTCCGACAAGGTTTATTTTAATATGACAAGCTTGCCTCATATTTTTGAGCAGGGTGGTATTTTATCGCAGCATATTGATGGATTTTCTCCGCGACCTCAGCAATTGGAAATGGCTGAAGCAATTTTATCAACATTGGAAGCCCAGCAAGTTTTGGTTGCTGAAGCGGGAACCGGCACGGGTAAAACATTCGCCTATCTCGCACCAACCATCTTATCAGGGCAGAAAGTCTTTATTTCAACAGGGACTAAAAACTTACAAGATCAATTGTTTAGCCGTGACTTGCCGACTTTACGTAAAGCATTAGGCATTCCATTTCAATCAGCTTTATTAAAAGGGCGAAGTAATTATCTATGCCATTACCGTTTACGGTTAAGTCAGACTGATCCCATTATGCATGAGCATTATGCCAGCTTAGAGTTATTGCGGAATTGGTCAGCGCATACAAAAAGCGGTGATTTAAGCGAAACAGATATATTGGAAGAGCGTTCGCCGGTTTGGTCTAAAGTAACGTCAACCATGGATAACTGTGTCGGTCAGGATTGCCCTGATTACGGAGAGTGCTTTGTAAATGAAGCGCGCAAGCAGGCGCAAGAAGCCGATGTGGTGGTAGTGAACCATCATTTGTTGATGTCTGATATGTCACTCAAAGCATCAGGGCAGGGAGAGTTATTGCCCGCGGCTGATGCCTATATTATTGATGAGGCGCATCAATTGCCAGCCATTGCGACACAATTTCTAAGTGATCGTATTAGCAGTTATCAAATTCAGGAGCTAGGCCGTGATAGCATCAACGAAATTGCACATGATGCCCCTGACATGGCTGAAATCAAGACACATGTAGAGCAAGTTGAAGGGGCATTACATCGTTTGCGAGTCATCCTAGGTGGAGATGAGCAGCGTGTTGCATGGCAATCATTAGCTGAGCAGCCCAAGGTGCCTTCTTTTTTAACGAGCCTAATTGAATCAATTGAGTCACTAGGGGAATACCTAACGCTTGCAGAAACACGCGGAAAAGGTATTGAACAGTGTGTTGAGCGCTGTCATTTTCTACAGCAGATGTTAACGCAATTTAGCAATGCTGCAACACCTGATACAATTTTATGGGCTGAAATTCAGCAGTCTGGATTTAGCTTCTATGCGACGCCGCATGAGGTGAGTAGTCATTTCCAACAGTGGATGGAGGAAAAGCCCGCCAGTTGGATCTTTACCTCGGCAACGTTAACCGTGGCAGGCAGTTTTAAAAATTTTCAGCGCCAGTTAGGCATTGAGCAATCGGAAACTGCAATATGGGAGAGTCCATTTGATTATGCCAAACAAAGTTTGCTTTATATGCCAGGCATTCCCGTGGAGCCCAATGATGCAGCGTACGCCGATCATATTAGCAAATTAGCGAAAGAATTGATTACAGTCAGCGAAGGACGAACATTTCTGCTATTTACCAGTTACCGTGCTATGAATTTAGTTGCCGCCGCATTAGAAGGGTGCAAATATCCTTTGATGGTGCAGGGTAGCGCCTCCAAGTCCAATTTGCTAAATGAGTTCCGTTCTCATGGCAATGCCGTGTTATTAGGCACCAATAGCTTCTGGGAGGGGGTAGATGTGCGAGGTGAGGCATTATCATGTGTGCTCATCGATAAAATTCCATTCGCATCTCCTGGTGATCCTGTATTGCAAGCTCGGATTGATGGTTTACGCTCAAGAGGTGGTAATCCTTTCCAATCTATCCAAATTCCCTCTGCCGTGATTCAACTCAAACAAGGGATAGGGCGCTTGATCCGGGATAGCAGTGATTATGGTGTCTTGGTGTTATGTGACCCACGCTTGCTGACCAAACCCTATGGCAAGCTGTTTTTACGTAGCCTGCCTGCCATGCCCATCACACAAACGATGGATGATGTAGTTACTTTTTTTGAACAACATTAGCATTCCAAACACACTATTTATCTAATCCTGATCAACAATAATAAAATTCTGATCCGCCTCGCTCCATTTTACGGTTACTGATTTACCCGGTGCAGGGAAGTCTTGAATAATCTGTGTTTTCGATAATTCCTTTGCAAACGACACATCCAAACCAGATACATTAAATTTCACCTCAGACTTTAGAGTGCCATCAATGAATATTTGAGTTAATGGCAAAAACGGGTGCTTTTTTAGCTGTTTTTCAGTGGTTTTCTA